>JAGZRY010000370.1 GCA_018381425.1 Haemophilus parainfluenzae | reverse complement strand
GGTTGATGTTGAAATTCTTTGCTATCGTGAGCCGGTTTTTCTTTACCTAATAATTGCGGTTGTAATTTGATAAAACTACTTTTATCTGAAAGCCACACATCAATAAACGCTTGTGTAAATTTTTGATCAAATTCATGATCTAACACGGTGTCATTTAATACAAAATAGCCTTTATCCGCTAAGGCAACAAAATTTAAGATGTCGTTTGGTGAAAAATCAGGGAAGATTTCCTGCATTTTTTTGAGCCATGCCGTGGTGTCATCTTTACTTAAATTTTGTGATTCCATTTCTTTGGTTAAAGCAATGGCGAAGTTTTTTCCTTCTACTGGTTTTTCATATTTAATCGAAAACATTAACGGACGTTCATTTTTTTCATAGGAACCCGTTTCAGAATATAAGCCGACAGTATAAACATGGAATGGCCCCCATGTGTATTCAGCATTGCCGACCGGTTGCCATTGGGCAAAAAGTGCGGTGGAAAATAAGGCTGAAATGGCAGCAATAATAAATTTCAGTTTCATAGTTTTTTTCATGTCAAAAATATTGCCGTGATTATAACAAAAAAGCCCTTTAAAAAAACACAAATAAAAAGGCAGGAATACCTGCCTTTGACATCAAATTATTGGGGGAGTTTATTTTAAGCTACCCACCATATCTTCTGGACGAACCCATTTGTCGAAATCTTCAGCTGAAACTAAGCCTAAGTTAATCGCTTCTTCACGTAAGGTTGTACCATTTTTGTGTGCAGTTTTTGCAATTTTTGCTGCATTTTCGTAACCGATATGGGTATTAAGTGCGGTTACTAACATCAATGAATTTTCCAATTGTTGTTTAATGCGAGGGTAGTTAGGTTGAATACCGGTTGCGCAGTGTTCATCAAATGATACGCAAGCATCACCCAATAATTGTGCAGATTGTAAGAAATTCGCCACCATGACAGGGTTAAATACGTTTAATTGGAAATGACCTTGTGAGCCAACGAACGCGATAGTAGTATCGTTACCGAATACTTGCGCACACACCATGGTTAACGCTTCACATTGAGTAGGGTTCACTTTACCTGGCATGATTGAAGAACCTGGTTCATTTTCAGGAATTAAGATTTCACCAATACCAGAACGAGGGCCTGATGCTAATAAACGAATGTCGTTTGCAATTTTGAATAAACTCATCGCTAATTGTTTAATTGCACCATGTGTTTCCACAATCGCATCGTGAGCTGCTAACGCTTCAAATTTGTTTTCAGCAGTCACGAATGGTAAGCCAGTGAATTTTGCGATGTAATCCGCCACTTTCACATCATAGCCTTTTGGTGTGTTCAAACCAGTACCCACTGCAGTACCACCAAGTGCTAATTGGCTTAAGTGTGGAAGGGTGTTTCTTAGTGCGCGTAAACCGAAATCTAATTGTGCGGCGTATGCAGAGAACTCTTGACCTAATGTCAATGGGGTGGCATCCATTAAGTGAGTACGGCCAATTTTTACCACATCTTTAAATTCTGCTGATTTTTGTGCGAACGTTTTTTGTAGGCGCTCCACACAAGGAATGGTGTGTTCAACCACTTTTTTGTATGCGGCAATGTGCATTGCAGTTGGGAAGGTATCGTTTGAAGATTGGGATTTGTTCACATCATCATTTGGATGGATGAATGATTTTTCACCTAATTTACCGCCATGTAAAACGTGAGCACGGTTTGCCAACACTTCGTTCACGTTCATGTTTGATTGTGTACCTGAGCCAGTTTGCCAAATGACTAATGGGAATTGGTCGTCTAATTTCCCTGCCAGGATTTCATCACAGGCGGTCGCGATTAAATCACGTTTCTCTGCAGGTAATACACCTAAATCACAGTTTGCGAAAGCAGCGGCTTTTTTCAAATAACCAAACGCTTCAATAATTTCGTGCGGCATAGAGGCAGCCGGACCAATTTTGAAGTTGTTACGGGAACGTTCGGTTTGTGCTGCCCAGTATTTATCTGCAGGAACTTGAACTTCGCCCATAGTGTCTTTTTCAATA
>JAGZRY010000011.1 GCA_018381425.1 Haemophilus parainfluenzae | reverse complement strand
CCGATGAAGGCAATTAATTTCTGTTGCATCATTTTTTCCCGTGAGTTTATGGGCTACAATGTCGCGTATTTTACCCTATTATGAAGGAAGTGTTACGATGTGGTTTAAAAATTTAATGTCATATAGGCTGACGAAGCCCTTAGATTGGGATCTTAATGAATTACAACGCCAATTGTCAGATTGTGAATTTCATCCTTGTGGCTCACAAGATCAAAGTAAATTTGGTTGGACGAATCCCTTGAAAGACAGCGAATTATTGTATTTTTCAGTGGGTAAACACATTTTGTTGGTTGCAAAAAAAGAAGAGAAAATGTTGCCGGCGAATGTGGTGAAACGTGAATTAGATGAACGCATTGAAAGCCTTGAACAAAAAGAAAACCGCAAATTGAAAAAAACGGAAAAACAAACGTTAAAAGATGATGTGGTGATGAATCTCTTACCACGTGCATTCACTAAAAATCAGCAAACTGCCGTGTGTATTGATACCGAAAATAACCTTGTTCATGTTGATGCGGCATCCAGTAAACGTGCAGAAGATGCCTTAGCATTATTACGTAAATCACTTGGTTCGTTACCCGTTGTGCCATTGGCTTTTGCGAATGAACCTTCGACCATTTTAACAGATTGGATTGTGCAGGAAAAAATCCCGCATTGGTTGGTGGCATTAGAAGAGGCTGAATTGCGTGGAAGCCAAGAAGACAGCGTGATCCGCTGCAAAAAACAGCCATTAGAAAATGAAGAGATTCTCGCGCTTTTACAAGATGGCAAAAAAGTGGTGAGTAAGCTCGCATTGGAGTGGGAAGATACACTGACTTTTGTATTTAATGAAGATTGCACGCTCAAACGTTTAAAATTTGCTGATGCGGTGCGTGAGAAAAATGCGGATATTTTAAAAGAAGATTATGCGCAACGCTTTGATGCTGATTTTGTTTTAATGACGGGCATTTTATCTAAACTGACAGAAAACTTACTCGATGAATTCGGTGGCGAGAAAGTCAGATTAGGCTAGTTTTAATCATGAAATAAAAAAGGCGAACATCATGTTCGCCTTTTTTTGTTTAAAAGTGCGGTCAAATTTCCGCACGTTTTAATTAGTGTGTACTCGTACTGGTTGTCGTACGGTTTGCACGTTTACGATCGTTTTCCGTTAAGAGTTTTTTACGGATACGGATTGATTCAGGTGTTACCTCGACTAACTCGTCGTCATCGATAAACTCGATGGCTTGTTCAAGTGTAAATTTCACCGGCGTGGTTAAGACGATGGCATCATCTTTACCTGATGCACGCATATTGGTGAGTTTTTTACCTTGTAAACAGTTAACAGTTAAGTCGTTTGTACGGCTGTGAATACCGATGATTTGACCTTCGTAAACTTCTACGTTGGCTTCGATCAGTAATTTGCCACGCTCTTGTAAACCAAATAGCGCATAAGCTAATGCTTTACCGGTTGCGTTAGAAATTAATACACCGTTTTTACGTTGACCGATTTCACCTGGTTTGATGTCATCGTAGTGATCGAAACTAGAGTAAAGTAAACCGGTACCTGATGTCATGGTCATGAATTCACCGCGGAAACCGATTAAGCCACGGCTTGGGATGATGTATTCTAAACGTACACGACCTTTGCCATCCGGCATCATGTCACGAACTTCACCTTTACGAATACCTAATGCTTCCATGACAGAACCTTGGTGTTGTTCTTCTACGTCGATAGTCACTTGCTCGTAAGGCTCTTGTTTTTTGCCGTTGATTTCACGGTAGATTACTTTAGGACGAGAAACCGCAAGCTCATAACCTTCACGGCGCATATTTTCAATTAATACAGAAAGGTGTAATTCACCACGACCAGAAACACGGAATTCATCTGGGTTTGGTGTTTCTTCTACGCGTAATGCCACGTTGTGAACTAACTCTTTGTTTAAACGTTCAAGAATTTGACGAGAAGTCACATATTTACCTTCTTGACCCGCAAACGGAGAAGTGTTTACACAGAAGAACATGGTT
Source organism: Haemophilus parainfluenzae (assembly GCA_018381425.1). Taxonomy (GTDB): domain Bacteria; phylum Pseudomonadota; class Gammaproteobacteria; order Enterobacterales; family Pasteurellaceae; genus Haemophilus_D; species Haemophilus_D parainfluenzae_O. Next base: position 14,924 of record JAGZRY010000011.1, on the reverse strand, counting down.
ACGGTTGGTTCATCAACAGTTAATGAAGGTAAGGCTTCAACGGCGTTGATATCACAAATAGTATCCGAGATATTTAATTCACCTAAACCGGTAATCGCAATGATGTCGCCTGCGTAAGCAACATCTTCTTCATAACGTTGTAAACCAAGGTGGCCTAATACTTGACCCACACGGCCTTGACGAGTTTTACCTTCACCATCAATAATCGTTACAGGTTGGTTTGGTTTGATTGCACCACGTTTGATACGACCGATACCGATAACACCCACATAGCTGTTATAGTCTAATTGTGAGATTTGCATTTGGAATGGGGCATCAAGTTCCACTTTTGGCGGCTCAACGTGTTGAACGATCGCTTCAAATAATGGGGTCATATCTTCCGCTAAATCTTCATGTTCAAGACCCGCAACACCATTTAATGCAGATGCATAGATAATTGGAAAATCTAATTGCTCGTCTGTTGCACCAAGGTTAACGAATAAATCGAATACTTGATCCACCACCCAGTCAGGACGTGCGCCTGGACGGTCAACTTTGTTGATAACTACAATTGGTTTTAAACCATGAGCAAAGGCTTTTTGTGTCACGAAACGCGTTTGTGGCATTGGGCCATCAAAGGCATCTACGACTAAAAGTACAGAGTCCACCATAGAAAGAACACGTTCAACTTCACCACCGAAGTCGGCATGTCCTGGAGTATCTACGATGTTAATGCGATAGCCATTCCAGTTAATTGCAGTATTTTTTGCAAGAATGGTAATGCCACGTTCTTTTTCAAGATCGTTTGAGTCCATCACGCGTTCATCAACATCACCACGAGTTGATTCAAATGTACCGGATTGTTGAAGGAGTTTGTCAACGAGGGTGGTTTTACCATGGTCAACGTGGGCGATAATTGCGATATTGCGCAATTTATTAATATCAATGTCGTTTTTCATTTATTACGTTCTTAAAGTTTAAGTTTTGTAGGGTGGAATTTTTATGCCACCGAATAGTCCAAGTAGTTTAAATTGGTGAGTAAAACTCACCCTACGAGAATCTCGAAAGGGCAAAAATTATACACGATATTTCGTTACTCTGCTATGCTGGTGTTTAAAATAAATCCCATGAAAAAAGTAAGCGGTTGCGTTATAATGTTCTTTTAATTTTTATAAAGATTATATACATAGCAAAATAGAGGACTCCTTATGCCAAATGCAAATGCAATTGCCAACGTATTCAAACTGATCGAAGAGAACGATATTAAGTTCGCGCTACTTCGTTTCACCGACATTAAAGGGAAAGAACACGGTGTTTCTATTCCAGTTAGCCTTGTCGATGAAGATATGTTTGAAGATGGCAAAATGTTCGATGGCTCTTCTGTTGAAGGTTGGAAAACCATTAACAAAGCCGATATGCTTTTAATGCCAATCGCTGAGACTGCGGTAGTCGATCCATTTGCGCAGATCCCAACTCTCTCAATTCGTTGTAGTATTTATGAACCAACGACTATGCAAAGCTATGATCGTGACCCGCGTTCAATTGCTATTCGTGCCGAAAACTATATGCGTTCAACCGGTATTGCGGATCAAGCATTCTTTGGTCCAGAACCAGAGTTCTTCTTATTTGATGATGTACGTTTTGATGTATCAATGAACCGTGCTTCTTTTGCCGTTGATGATATTGAGGCTGCTTGGAACACCAACAAAAAATACGAAGGTGGTAACAACGCTTATCGTCCACTGAAAAAAGGTGGTTACTGTGCAGTTGCTCCAATTGATACGGCACACGATATTCGCTCTGAAATGTGTTTGATTTTAGAAGAAATGGGCTTAGTAGTAGAAGCACACCACCATGAAGTGGCGACTGCGGGCCAAAATGAAATTGCAACGAAATTCAACAGCTTAACTTTAAAAGCAGATGAAACACAAATCTATAAATATGTGGTGCAAAACGTTGCGTTAGAACATGGTAAAACCGCTTGCTTTATGCCAAAACCAATCACAGGTGATAATGGTTCGGGCATGCACTGTAATATGTCATTAAGTAAAGACGGTAAAAACATTTTCCAAGGTGATAAATATGCCGGTCTTTCTGAAACCGCACTTTATTACATCGGCGGTATCATTAAGCATGCTAAAGCATTAAATGCATTCACTAACCCAAGTACGAACTCATATAAACGTTTAGTGCCAGGTTTTGAGGCACCAGTATTGTTGGCTTACTCTGCAAGTAACCGTTCTGCTTCAATCCGTATCCCTGCAGTAACCAACCCGAAAGCGATCCGTATTGAAGCGCGCTTCCCAGATCCACTGGCAAACCCATATCTTGCATTCGCCGCATTATTAATGGCAGGTCTTGATGGCGTGGTAAACAAAATTCACCCAGGCGATGCAATGGATAAAAATCTTTATGATCTTCCACCAGAAGAATTAAAAGATATTCCAGCGGTAGCGAGCTCACTAGAAGAAGCATTGAATTCATTAGAAAAAGACTATGAATTCTTAACGCAAGGTGGCGTATTTGCTAAAGACTTTATCGAAGCATTTATTAGCGTTAAACGTAAAGACGTGGAACGTTTAAATATGACACCACATCCGGTTGAGTTTGAGATGTATTATGCTTAGTAACAAACAGCGGAATTCTAGTGTTTAACAGGGAAAGTGCGGTCAAAAATGACCGCACTTTTTTCATAAGTATTGTATTCTTTAATTGTGAAATAGTATTATTTCAAATAGAATACAGGGTAATGTTTTATTTGTTAAATAACCAAGAGGATGAAAATGAGCAAAACAATTTTGGTTACTGGTGGTGCTGGTTTTATTGGCTCTGCAGTTGTTCGCCACATTATTGAAAACACGCAAGATAACGTGGTAAATGTTGATAAATTAACTTATGCAGGTAATTTAGAATCTTTAGAATCCGTAGAAAATAATCCACGCTATGCATTTGAACAAGTGGATATTTGTGATGCAAAAGCATTGGCACGTGTATTTGAACATCATCAACCTGATGCCGTAATGCATTTAGCAGCAGAAAGTCATGTTGACCGTTCTATTGATGGACCAGCAGCTTTTATCGAAACAAATATAGTAGGTACTTACACGCTATTAGAAGCAGCTCGAGCTTATTGGAATTCTTTAAATGATGAGAGAAAAGCAGCATTTCGTTTTCATCACATTTCAACAGATGAGGTATATGGTGATTTAGAAGGAACAGATGATTTGTTTACTGAAACTACACCTTATGCACCTAGCAGTCCTTATTCAGCATCTAAAGCCTCTAGCGATCACTTAGTTCGCGCATGGTTGCGTACTTATGGTTTACCAACAATTGTGACTAACTGTTCAAATAACTATGGTCCATTTCATTTCCCTGAAAAACTTATTCCATTAATGATTTTAAATGCACTAGATGGAAAGCCATTACCAGTTTATGGAAATGGTCAACAAATTCGTGACTGGTTATTTGTAGAAGATCATGCGCGTGCATTATATAAAGTCGTAACAGAAGGTAAGGTAGGTGAAACATACAATATTGGTGGGCATAATGAGAAAGCAAATATTGATGTAGTACGTACTATTTGCAGTTTATTAGAAGAGTTAGTGCCAAACAAACCAGAAGGTGTAGCAAAATATGAAGATCTCATTACTTATGTGAAAGATCGTCCTGGCCACGATGTACGCTATGCGATTGATGCAGCTAAAATTGGCCGAGAATTAGGTTGGAAGCCACAAGAAACTTTTGAATCAGGTATTCGCAAAACAGTAGAATGGTATTTAAATAACAAAAAATGGTGGAGTCGTGTATTAGATGGCTCATATAACCGTGAACGTTTAGGTAACTAATTATTAACAAGCGGTGAAGTTTTCTAATAATTTATAAAAATTTAAGAGAATCTACCCGCTCTTTTAAAGGTCTCCTTATGAAAGGTATTATTCTTGCAGGCGGTTCCGGTACTCGCCTCTATCCTATTACTCGAGGTGTATCTAAACAACTTTTGCCTGTTTATGATAAACCGATGATTTACTATCCACTTTCAGTATTAATGTTAGCGGGTATTCGAGATGTTCTTATTATTACTACCCCTGAAGATAATGAAAGTTTCAAACGCTTATTAGGTGATGGTTCAGATTTCGGTGTGAATTTACAATACGCAATTCAACCAAGCCCAGATGGTTTAGCTCAAGCATTTCTTATCGGTGAAGAGTTTATTAATGGTGATAGTTGTTGCTTAGTACTGGGTGATAACATTTTCTACGGTCAACACTTCAGTCAAATGTTGCAAGAGGCAGTTAAACAGCCCCACGGTGCAACAGTGTTTGGATATTTAGTGAAAGATCCTGAGCGCTTTGGTGTAGTTGAATTTGATGAAAACTTCAAAGCGGTTTCGATTGAAGAAAAACCAGTTGAACCAAAATCAAACTATGCTGTAACAGGTTTATATTTTTATGATAACCGTGTGGTAGAATTTGCAAAACAAGTCAAGCCCTCTGCTCGTGGAGAATTAGAGATTACTACTCTTAACGAAATGTATTTAAACGATGGCTCACTCAACGTGCAATTGCTCGGACGTGGTTTTGCATGGTTAGATACTGGTACACACGAAAGTTTACATGAGGCGGCTTCATTTGTTCGTACCATTGAAAAGGTGCAAGGTTTACAAGTAGCATGTTTAGAAGAAATAGCATGGCGTAATGGTTGGCTCACTTCTGAACAGGTGGAAAAATTAGCAAAACCAATGGCAAAAAATGAGTATGGTCAATACTTGCTTAGAATAATTAAGGAAAAAAAATAGTGTGGCAAAATTCCTAATCACAGGGGCAAATGGACAAATAGGTTTTGCTTTGACACAAAGGTTAAGGCTTGAAAACGGTCATGATATATTAGCTTTAAAACATAACGAGCTTGATATCACGAATAAAAATGCTGTACTGTCTTTGGTTGATTCGTTTAAGCCGAATATTATTATTAATGGGGCAGCTTACACTCATGTGGATAGAGCTGAAACTGAAGAGTCACTAGTTCATGATGTTAATGTCAAAGGGTTAAAATATTTAGCTGAGGCTGCAAATAGAGTTAATGCAACTATCTTGCATATATCTACTGATTATGTATTTGATGGATATAAAAAAGGTAAATATACAGAAACCGATATTACTTGTCCCTTAAGTGCTTATGGCAAAAGTAAGGCAGAGGGAGATAAGGTGCTTCTTTCCCTTGTTTCAAGAGTGATCATTTTACGTACTTCTTGGGTTTTTGGCGAACATGGCAATAATTTTGTGAAAACTATGCTTCGCTTAGCCAAAAAACACGATACATTAAACGTTGTTGCGGATCAAATTGGTGGGCCAACTTATGCTGGAGATATTGCTAGTACATTAGTTCAGATTGCCGAAAAAATTATTAGAGGCGAAAGTATCGAATATGGCATTTATCATTTTAGTGGAGTGCCATATGTTAGTTGGTGTGATTTTGCTAAAGCTATTTTGGCTGAGGCTGTTTCGCAAAATGTGTTAGAGAAAGTTCCTTTTGTAAATGAGATTACGACTGCGGATTATCCAACCCAGGCTAAACGTCCAGCCAATACTTGCTTAGATTTAACTAAAATTCAGCAAGCGTTTGGAGTTAAACCAAGTGATTGGCAAAAAGCATTAAAAAATATTAAGGCTTATGCAGAATAAGAAAATATAAGGATTCATAATGAAAGTTATTGATACTAAAATTCCCGATGTAAAATTATTAGAACCTCAAGTATTCGGTGATGAACGTGGTTTCTTTATGGAAACCTTCCGTGATGAATGGTTTAAACAAAATGTAGCAGATCGTACTTTTGTACAAGAAAATCATTCAAAATCGGTAAAAGGAGTATTACGTGGATTACATTATCAAACTGAAAATACACAAGGTAAATTAGTGCGTGTAGTATCTGGAGCTGTATTTGATGTTGCCGTTGATATGCGGGAATTCTCTCCTACATTTGGACAATGGGTAGGTGAAATTTTATCTGCTGAAAATAAACGTCAGCTTTGGGTACCTGAAGGGTTTGCACATGGCTTTTATGTTTTAACTGATGAAGCTGAATTTACTTATAAATGTACTGATTACTATAATCCTAAAGCAGAGCATTCCTTAATTTGGAATGATGAGACCGTCGGTATTGAATGGCCTTTAGAGAGCGAACCGAGTTTGTCAGCAAAAGATTTAGCTGGAAAAATTTTAAAGGATGCTGTGAAATTTAAATAAGATATTGCTTATGAAATCATTTGTAAATCAAATTAAATATATCGAATTATTGAAGCAGTTGGTCCTTAAGGATATAAAACTAAAATATAGAAGAAGTTATTTAGGCTATATTTGGAGTATTTTAAATCCTTTGTTAATGATGATTGTATTAACAGTAGTTTTTTCAAACTTATTTAAATTCGATATTCCTAATTTTTCAGCCTATCTGCTTACAGGACAATTAATTTTTGGTTTTGTTTCAGAGGCAACCTCTAGTTCAGTCACAGCTATTGTTCATAATGCTTCTTTAATTAAAAAGACATATGTACCAAAGTATATTTTTGTTTTATCTAAAATAACAAGCTCATTAGTTAATATGCTGTTTGCAATGATAGCCCTAATTCTTGTGATGATTTTTACCCAAGTAGAAATTACATTGAATGTTTTATGGGTTCCCATAATTTTCTTAGAGCTTTATATTTTTAGTTTAGGATTAGGATTCATTTTATCGGCTTCAACTGTATTTTTTAGAGATATTCAATATTTATGGGGTGTTTTTACTTCTATTTGGATGTATTTAACCCCTATAATTTATCCTGTGTCTATTATTTCTCAAGAATATCGTTGGTGGTATGATAACCTTAATCCTATGGTGAATTATGTTGAGCAGTTTAGAAATGTAATTCTAAATGGGCAGAGTTTGTCAATGGAGTCTTTATCTCAAGGTTTTATTATATCGATAATTCTATTATTAGTCGGTATTTGGTTTTTCAATCGTAAAGAAAATGAATTTATACTTTATATCTAAATAATTATGAATGATATAGTGATCGAAGTAAAAAATGCTACAGTAAGATTTAATAAATCAGCTGAAAGTATTAGTGGTTTAAAAGAATATATTATTAAGATGTTAAAACGAGAGCTAATGTTTCAAGAGTTCTTGGCACTTAAAAATATTAATTTTACTGTAAAACGAGGGGAGTCTTGGGGATTAATTGGGAAGAATGGTTCAGGAAAATCTACTTTACTTAAATTAATTTCAGGAATTATCAGACCTTACCAAGGAAATGTAACAGTCAATGGTTCTATTTCACCATTAATTGAATTAGGAGCTGGTTTTGATCCGGAATTGACAGCAAGAGAGAATATTTTTCTTAATGGGGCATTATTAGGCTATAGTAAAAGATTTATTGAATCTCATTTCCAAGAGATTGTTGACTTTGCAGAATTAAATGATTTTATTGATGTTCCTATTAAGAATTTTTCTTCAGGTATGTCTGCTAGATTAGGATTTGCTATTGCAACAGTGCAGAAACCCGATATTTTGATTGTTGATGAAGTATTAGCCGTAGGCGATTTTGCCTTTCAACAAAAGTGTAAAGAGAGAATGGAACATTTGTTGAGCAATGGCACAACATTATTGTTTGTATCTCATTCAATTGAGCAAGTTAAAGAGTTATGCTCTAAAGCTATCTGGATTGATAATGGTGAAGTAAGGGCTATAGGAGAAACTCATTCTGTTTCTCAAGAATATATATCTTCTATGGTTAATAACTAAATCTAAGGAAAAAAATGAAAAGATTAGCAATTTATTTATTCTATGATCACGATGGAATCGTAGATGATTATATCCCGTATAAACTAGAAAAACTAAAAGAGTTTGTCCAAGACATTTGGTTTGTTTCAAATTCAGATTTAACAGCTGAGTCACGTAAAAAAATTCAACATTGCACAGATTACATTATGTGCCGAGAAAATATTGGATTTGATGTTTGGGGATATAAAGAGGCAATTGAGAAAATTGGCTTTGATAAACTAGCTGAATATGATGAACTTATTCTATTAAATTATACTTTCTTTGCACCTATTTTCCCATTCTCAGAATTATTTGAGTGGTCAGAAAAGCAAAATGTTGATTTCTGGGGAATATCGGATCATGGAAAGGTCCAACCTAATCCGTTTACCGGTACAGGTGTTTTACATAAGCATATTCAATCGCATTTTATTGCAGTCAGAAAGAATATGTTAAATTCACATGAATTTGAGCATTATTGGAAAAATATGCCAATGATCCATTCATATACAGACTCAGTGTTAATGCATGAGTCTAGATTTACACATCATTTCTACTCTAAAGGGTATAGTTATGCTGTTTATGTAGATTCTGATGTTTTTGGTAGTAAATATCCAACATTCTATGAAATTGATGATACATTTAGTAAATCTCGTTCTCCTATCTTAAAGAGAAGACCTTTTTTTCATGACCCATTACATCATGATAGAGAATGCTTATTTTTAAGAAGAGCCATAGAATACATTCAAGAAGAATCAGAATATCCGATAGAGCTGATAATCAAAAATATCTTAAGAACATCAAAACCTAAAGATATTGCAACTAATATGACTTTATTAAAAGTATTTGATTCTTTAAATACTGTAAAACTTAGAGAGAATTTGAAAATTCTTGTGGTTGCACATATATTCTATGCAGATATGCTTGAAGAGATATTATTTTATACCGAGAATATACCTTGCAAATATGATTTGCTTATTACGACATCAAGTAAAGAGCAAAGAGAAGAGATCTTATCTTCTCCTATATTGGAAACAATAAATACGAATAATATTAAGGTGATTGTAACTGAGCAAAATAGAGGACGAGATATGTCTTCACTATTTATTAGTTGTAAAGATGATATTATGAATAGTGATTATGATTGGGTCTGTCGTTTACATTCAAAAAAATCTCCTCAAAATGGTTATAACATGGCGAAACATTTTAAGGAAATGATGTATTTAAATTTATTGAAGGATAAAGCATATGTATCTAAGTTGCTTAATTATCTAGATAATAATAAAAACATAGGTTTTGCAATGCCTTCAATGGTTCATATTGGATATCCAACTCTTGGGCATGCTTGGTATAGTAATAAACCTCTTTGCTTAGAGATAGCCAAAAAACTAAATATTAATGTGCCTTTTGACGATATATCTCCATTTGCTGCATACGGTACCATGTTCTGGTTTAGACCAAAAGCATTGCGTAAGCTTTTTGAATATAACTGGAAGTTTGAAGATTTTAATAAAGAACCAATGCATTACGATGGTTCGTTGGCTCATGTATTAGAGCGCTTATTAGCTTATACTGCTCATGATGCTGGTTACTTAGCATGTAACATTATGTCGTCAGAAATGATGGAGCTTAATTACACTAAGTTAGAATATAAAATGCAGAGATTAGTAAGTAATCTTTCTAATGGAGACATTCCATATCAAATTAGTCTGGCTCATAATGCTAAATATATGGTAGGAAATAATATTTCATCTGGAAATCCAAATATTAGCCGTTATTTTATAATTAATGTGGTTCGCCTATTAAAAAATCATGTATTAGGTAATTATCCTAAATTATCCAAAGTAACACGTATGCCATATAGAAAATTGAGACACTATTATCATAAATTAAGAGGACATTAATTCAATGAATATTATTGTAACGGGAGCCAATGGTTATATCGGTAGAAATGTCGTAAGAGGTTTATTAGATAAAGGACATCAAGTCACAGCAATGCTTTTTGATGGAGAAACACCCCATCATTTTTTAGATGGAGCAAGCTTATTTTATGGGAATATCTTCGCTTTATCTCAAGATAAAAAATGTGACTTAGTGAAAGATGCAGAATGTTTATTGCATTTGGCTTGGCAAGCAGGGTTTAATCATCGAGATCCTTCTCATTTAGCTAATGTGATGAAACATTATGAATTTCTTACATCTATGGCAGAATTAGGTATAAAAAATATCTCTGTTGCAGGTACAATGCATGAGGTCGGATACTTTATCGGGCCTATTGATGAAAATACACCTTGTAATCCTAGAAATCCTTATGGAATTGCAAAAAACTTCTTACGCCAAGCAATGTTTGATTTTGCTAGTGTAACGCCTGAATTAAATTTGCAGTGGTTACGCTTTTACTATATTACAGGAGATGATCGTTTTAGTAATTCTATTTTTACGAAGATCTTAAAGGCTGAAGATGAAGGACAAGAGTTTTTTCCATTGAATAGTGGTGAAATGCTTTATGATTTCATTGATATTGAAGAGCTTTCGGCACAAATAGAAGAAAGAATTTCAAGCAAACAGTCTGGTATATTTAACTGTTGCTCAGGTAAACCAAAGAGCTTGAGAACAGCAGTAGAAGAGTTTATTGCAGTACATAACCTGAAAATTAAGCCTAAATATAATGTTTTCCCTGCTCGCCCTTATGATTCCATGGCTGTGTGGGGGAAAAAATAGGTAGAAATTTATGAAGGAAAAATTTTTCTATATTGATTTTATTAAAGTTATTTCTTGCATTGCTGTAATGTTATTTCATTTGGATATGCATTCTTTTTATGCAGATAATAATGCCCCGTTATTTTTTGGACTAAAATTTTTAGGAATGAATGTCGGAGATATCGCAGTATCTCTCTTTATTATATCTTCTGGTTTTGGTTTGGGGCTGTCAGCTAAAGAAAATTTTTCTCTGACCTCTTATATAAGAAAGCGATTTCTAGCTATTTATCCTTCGTATTGGCTTAGTTATGCTGCTGTTGCGTTATTATTTATATTATTGAGTAAGCCAATAGGTGAAGGTGTTCCAGGTATTAGGTTCTTGTTAACAATAATCGGTTTAGATGGACTATTCCTTTATAAGTTTCCTACTTTCTACTTGGTTGGTGAATGGTATACTGGATATATGTTAATAACATATATATTTTTTCCATTCTTATTTCTATATGGTTTAAAAAAGCCTTTGTTATCATTTCTCATTTTAATAGGATTAGTTGTTTCTTTGCATATAAAATATGGGGCTATATTTGAAATGTGGGAACCAATAAACCCTCTGATGCGATTACCAGAGTTCTTTTTTGGTATTTGTTTTGCTCAAAATATTAGAAAAGACAAGTTACTAAGAGGAATCTTGACAGTTGTTGCTCTAGCTATCCTAGTAAATACATCAATTTTACTAGATAAAATACCATATCACTTTGTGCTTATTATGGTTGGAATTTCTTTCTTTGTTATTATATCTAGCGTATTTGATATAATTTTTATTCCTAAATATATGAGGGAACTATTTAGCCAGCTATCTCGTTACAGCTTTCTAGCATTTTTAGTTCATCATCAAATTTTATTACTTTTTTATAGTGCATTTGATGTCGCTCACTCAAATAATTTTGTGAAATTTTCTATATTAATAACTGTAATAACATTAAGTTTTTTCTATGGTTACTTAGTCTATCCATTAGTTAATTACATAACAGAAAAACTAAATAATTTACTCTTTTATCGAAAAAAAGAATCATATGGATAAAGCATTTAAATATGACGTAATTGTATGCACCTTCAACGGTGCATCTTTTATATCCTCACAATTAGAAAGTATTTTATCACAAGCCATTTTGCCACAAAAAATTATTGTGTCTGATGATGGATCTTGTGATGAGACGATTTTTATTGTCAGAAATACCTTTGCTAATGCTAATTTTACTGCTTATAACATTGTGCAAGGTCAGAGAAAAGGGGTGATTGCTAATTTTTTATTTGCACTAAAATATAGTGAAGCAGATTTTACCTTTTTAGCAGATCAAGATGATATTTGGCATATAAATAAAGTGGGTGAATTTGCTAAAATTGCCAAGCAGAAAAATAATGCTATTCCAGCGCTCATCTTTAGTGACGCGCGTTTGATTGATGAACAAAATAATGAAATTTCGCCAAGTTTTTTTACTTATCAGGCTTTAAGTGCGAAATGCTTAAATGATGATTCGATTTTGTATAAAAACTGTGTGCAAGGCGCAGCCTGTATGATCAATCGTGCCTTACGTAATCTAGCACTAGATTCTTTATCTTATACTCAACTTTCTGAACTTTATATGCACGATTGGTGGTTGGCACTGTTAGCGCGTTATTATGGTGAAACACAATTTATAGATAAGCCTTTACTAGATTATCGTCAACATTGCCAAAATCAAGTGGGGGTGTTTAACCATAAATTGCGCCTATTTTATTATTTTATTCGATTTAAGTCATACTGGAAAAATATTCGTCAAGCAATTCGGCAAGTTAAAATGTTTGAACAATTTGCTACACAATATGGCAAACCACATTGTTTGCCTCCCTCTTCAAAAAGAGAGTATCAAAGTGTGCCAAAGTTAAAGCAGTGGCTATTATCACTTTTGGTAAAATAAGGCAGAAAAATGACCGCTCTTCAATTTGTATTGTGTGTACCAACTTGTAATGCAGGTAATCAATGGCAAGATTGGATCACCGCTTATCAATCCCAATCCTTAAAAGCTGATAAAGTAATTGTGATTGATTCTTCTTCTTCTGATAATACGGTAAAACTAGCGGAAGAAGCAGGATTTTCAGTCTATTCTATTCCGCAATCCATCTTTAACCATGGTAGAACGCGTAATCAAGCGGTTGAATTTGGCAAAAGTTTTACTGATGTAGTGGTGTTTATGACTCAAGATGCAATTTTAGCATCGCCAGATTCGTTAGCAAATTTACTCTCTCCCTTTGTAGATTCTAAGGTGGCCGCTGTTTGTGGTCGACAGTTACCACATCATAATGCAACAATGTTAGCCACTCATGCCCGCTATTTTAATTATCCGCCTGAATCAAAAGTTAAATCACAGGTAGATATTCCAACACTTGGAATAAAAGCAGCATTTATGTCAAATTCCTTTGCTGCCTATCGTCTATCAGTTTTTGAGGAATTAGGTGGATTCCCGGATAACACTATTTTAGCGGAAGATATGTATTTGACGGCAAAAATGATTTTATCGGGATATAAAGTTGCTTACTGTGCTGAGGCAACAGTATTTCACAGTCATAACTATACACTAAAACAAGAATTCCAACGTTATTTTGATACGGGTGTATTTCAGCAAGAACAGCAATGGATTCAACAAAAATTTGGTAGGGTTGCTTCTGAGGGGAAAAGGTTTGTACTATCAGAATTAAAGTTTTTGTCTATAAAGTCACCACTTTTAATTCCTAAGGCAATACTATCTACATTGGCTAAATTAATTGGTTTTAAATTAGGTTATTATTACTATATGTTACCTTATAAGTGGTGTAAGGCACTTAGTATGCATAAAGGATATTGGGATAAGTAATATGAATAGAGCCAATTTCATTAAGTTTTTTCAAATTTCTATAGATTTTTTTTCTTTTGGGATTTCTATTTTTTTATCATCTTTCTTTTTGCTTGAAATTAGTGGGGGGGATTATCGATATTTTCCCTTAGAGCAGCTTTCCTCTTTTATTCTAATACATTGTATTATGGGAAGCTGTTGTGTTATTTGGTTTTGGATTCGTCTGCGTCATTATACCTATCGCAAGCCATTTTGGTTTGAGTTAAAAGAGATATTTAGAACATTATTGATTATTTTTGTTATTGAATTAGCTATAGTTGCTTTTTCCCGTCTTTATGTTTCTCGCTATTTTTGGTCTGTAACTTGGCTTTTGGTTTTTACTTTAGTGCCCTTTGGACGAGTTTTAACCAAAAATTTACTTATTAAATTAGGGTGGTATTTGAAAGAAACCATTATTATTGGCAATGGTAAGAATGCGAAAGAAGTATTTGATGCGTTAAATAATGAGCCATATTTAGGGTTTAATATTAAATTGTTTATAAATACTGAAGAATATAAATCAGAGTTCATTGAGGGGGTGCCAGTTATGCGCCATAATCCTGAGTTGCTGACCAAACTGGTATCTCCAGAATTTACACAGTTTATTCTTGCTATAGATGAGGAAAATAAAGTAAAGCAGGATTTCTGGTTGCGTTATTTAATTCGAAAAGGTTGTCGTTCTATCTCAGTTATTCCTGATTTTCGAGGTATTCCGCTTTATGGTACGGATATGTCTTTTCTATTTAGCCATGAAATGGTTCTGTTTCGAGTAAATAATAACTTAGCAAAACGATCTTCTCGATTTATTAAAAGAGTCTTTGATATATTGGGGGCCTCTTTTCTTATTCTTTTCTTATTCCCATTATGTATCCCATTGTATTTTCTTATTAAGAAAGATGGTGGAAAACTAATTTATGAGCATTCAAGAATTGGTCAAAATAAAAAGGAATTCAAATGCTTGAAGTTTAGAACTATGGTAAATAACTCTGACGAAGTTTTAGAAAGAATTTTAGCAACGGATGAAAGTGCTAGATTGGAATGGGAAAAAGACTTCAAACTTAAAGATGATCCACGCATTACACCAATAGGCAGATGGTTAAGAGCGAGAAGCCTAGATGAACTACCGCAACTTTGGAATGTACTTAAAGGGGAGATGAGTTTAGTTGGCCCACGCCCAATTGTAAAAGAGGAATTACCTTATTATCAAGAAGATGTGGATTATTACCTTATGGCTAAACCTGGAATGACAGGTTTGTGGCAAGTTAGTGGACGAAATAACGTAAGCTATGATACTCGCGTCTATTTTGATACTTGGTATGCAAAGAACTGGTCTTTATGGAATGATATCGTGATTCTATTTAAAACATTGAAAGTTGTATGGAAGAAGGCCGGAGCTTATTAGCAAAGTAACTTATACAATAAATAAAGGAGAACAACCACATGCAAATTACATTATCAACTACTCCCGCTTCGGAGAGTTGGGGCAAAAATGCCATTTTAAGTTTTAATCAAGATCAAGCCGTTATTCATCTTAAAGA
>JAGZRY010000369.1 GCA_018381425.1 Haemophilus parainfluenzae | reverse complement strand
CCTTTGCCTTATTCCTTGTCAGCATTGCAGATTGATGCGGCAAAACGTTTTGGCATGTCAGCGCAAAGCGTGCTGGATACTTGTCAGCGGTTATATGAAACCCATCGTTTGATTACCTATCCGCGTTCTGATTGTCGCTATTTGCCGGAAGAGCATTTTGCTGAACGACATAAAGTGATGAATGCGATTTCACAGCATTGTCAGACTTATCAAACCTTGCCTTCGGTGGTGGATAGTGAGCAGCGTAATCGTTGCTGGAATGATAAAAAGGTGGAGGCTCACCATGCCATTATTCCAACGGCTAACACACGCTCGATAAATCTAAGCATTGATGAACAGCGTATTTATGAACTGATTGCACGTCAGTATTTATTGCAGTTCTGTCCCGATGCGGAATATCGTAAAAGCAAAATTACCTTAAGTATTGCTGGCGGCACTTTTGTGGCTCAAGCACGTAACTTGCAAACAGCAGGTTGGAAGGAACTGCTTGGTAAAGAAGATGAAGATGAAAATCAAGAACCGTTATTACCGATCGTGAAAAAAGGGCAGATCCTGTATTGTGAACGAGGCGAAGTGGTGAGTAAAAAAACGCAACCGCCAAAACCTTTTACTGATGCGACGTTGCTTTCCGCTATGACAGGGATTGCCCGCTTTGTGCAAGATAAAGAATTGAAAAAAATTCTACGAGAAACAGATGGACTTGGTACAGAAGCCACCCGTGCAGGCATTATTGAATTGCTATTTAAACGAGGTTTTTTGACCAAAAAAGGACGCAATATTCACAGCACAGAAACGGGGCGGATCCTCATTTCAGCTTTACCTGATATTGCCACACAACCTGACATGACGGCACATTGGGAAGCGCAATTAACGGATATCAGTCAAAAACAGGCAAGTTATCAGCAATTTATGTTTACGCTTAATCAAATGCTGCCGGATTTAGTGCGTTTTGTTGATTTCACTGCATTACGTCGTTTAAGTCAGATTTCAAAAGGTTTAAGCACACCATCAACGAAACGAAAAAGAGCGGTCAAAAAATCGGAAGATTTAAACGCTGAAAATTGATTAAACTTAATACAATTAAGTAAAAAAAATGGGAAAGCGCTTGCGAAAAGCGTGAATTTTATATAACATTTGCTCCCAGTTTTCTTGCGAAATCGCAATTTAGAGAAGAAAGAATAATGTACAATATTTTATTATTTGTTTATGTATTAATTTGTATCGCCTTAATCGGCTTTATCCTTATTCAACAAGGTAAAGGCGCGAACGCAGGTGCGTCATTTGGTGGCGGTGCATCAGGTACTATGTTTGGTTCTGCAGGTGCAGGTAACTTCTTAACCCGTACCAGTGCAATCTTAGCAACAGGCTTTTTTGTGATTGCTTTAGTGTTAGGTAACATTAACTCTCACCGTGGCAACGTACAAAAAGGTTCGTTTGACGATTTATCTCAAACTGCTGAACAAGTTCAACAACAGCAACAACAAGTTGCTCCAGCAGTTGAAAACAAAAATAATGATATTCCGCAATAAGGAATAAAAACAGAATAAACGCTCTGGTGGTGGAATTGGTAGACACGCTATCTTGAGGGGGTAGTGGCCGCAGGCCGTGCGAGTTCAAGTCTCGCTCAGAGCACCAACTATAAACCGACTTAATCAAGTCGGTTTTTTTTCACCTAAAATTTGTTTAGACCGCTAGTTATTATCCCCTGTTTTAGTTACAATCGGTCAATTTCTTTTTTTTAGAAACCCATTAGGAGAGCACTATGAACTTCCCTCAAATCGCCCAACAAGTGATTGATAAACTTGGCGGAAAAGAAAACATCGCCACCGCAGCACATTGCGCAACGCGTTTACGTATTGTGTTAAACGATGAAAGCAAAGTAGACAAAGAAGGTATTGATAACATTGAAGGCGTGAAAGGGCAGTTTGCTGTCGCTGGTCAATATCAAATTATCTTCGGTTCTGGCACAGTGAATAAAGTCCATGCTGAACTTACCAAATTGCTTGGTATCGGCGATGTGAG
>JAGZRY010000368.1 GCA_018381425.1 Haemophilus parainfluenzae | reverse complement strand
AAATAAAGCGTTAATTGTTTTTGATAAAAAGAAAAGTTTGAAGAGAGAAGATGGCGCACCCGAAAGGATTCGAACCTTTGACCGCTCGGTTCGTAGCCGAGTACTCTATCCAGCTGAGCTACGGGTGCGTAGTGATGTTTTATTCTTCGTAACCATTTTAACTGATAGAGTCGATTTAAAATGGCGCACCCGAGAGGATTCGAACCTCTGACCGCTCGGTTCGTAGCCGAGTACTCTATCCAGCTGAGCTACGGGTGCAGAATAATAAAACTAAAAACAAATGGCGGTGAGAGAGGGATTCGAACCCTCGATGGAGTTTTTGACCCCATACTCCCTTAGCAGGGGAGCGCCTTCAGCCTACTCGGCCATCTCACCACAATCGGTTTGTGGGCGGTATAATACGTTTTTTTGAAAATAAGTCAAATCATTTTTTGTAAAAGCCGTTTTGGTTGCTTGATTTATCTACATTTTGCATAAATAAAGTGCGGTTGAAAAACAAATAAATTTCCGACCGCCCTTTAACATAAATTATCTCTAACCTTTTAAAATTGCCCGTAGACGATCGAGCTGACTCGATGTTTGTTGTTGCTTCTGTTCTACCGTTAATTTTGGCTTATCTTTTTCCCATTGCACATCATCTTGTGGTAACTCTGCCAAGAAACGGCTCGGCTCTGGGCGAATCAACTCACCAAACTGACGTCGTTCACGACAAAGAGAAAAAGTCAGCGTTTGTTGTGCTCGAGTAATGCCCACATAGGCCAAACGGCGTTCCTCTTCCACATTATCTTCATCAATACTGGTTTGATGAGGCAAAATCCCCTCTTCCATACCGATTAAATACACATGGGGGAACTCTAAACCTTTAGAGGCATGCAATGTCATTAATTGCACTTGATCACTCTCGTCATCGTCTTCGCCGCGTTCCATCATGTCGCGTAAAGTTAAACGAGTGACCACTTGGTTTAAAGTCATCGGCTCATTCACCTCATCGCCTTTGAGCATATCCTCTACCCAGCTAAACAAGGTTGCCACGTTTTTACTCTGCATTTCAGCAGCTTTCGGACTGGTGGCATACTCATACAAATATTCTTCGTAATGCAATGAAGAAAGTAACGAACGCACAGCGGTTTCAGGATCGGAACGTAAACTTTGATCGTTCAACTCCACAATCCAACGACCAAATTTTTGCAATGCATCATAGGCTTTTGGCGTGACTCGTTGCATGAGTTCAAACTCAAAAATTGCCTCAAATAAGCTGATATGTTTTTCCTGTGCCAACTCACCTAATTTTTGTAGAGTTGCTGTACCAATTTCCCGTTTCGGTGTATTCACAATTCGCAAAAAGGCCGCATCATCATCTTGATTCACCAACAAACGCAAGTAAGCCATCATGTCCTTAATTTCAGTGCGAGAGAAAAAAGACGTTCCACCAGATATTTTGTACGGAATACGGTTTTGCATCAGTACTTTTTCCAATAGACGGGATTGATGGTTACCGCGATATAAAATGGCATAATCCTTGAATTTGGTTTTACGGCTAAAACGATGAGCGATTAATTCCGCCACAATCCGTTCGGCTTCATGTTCTTCATTTTTCGCTTCAATGACTTGCAGTTTTTCACCTTCGCCCAAGTTGGAAAAAAGCTTTTTGTCGAATACGTGCTCGTTGTTATCAATCAAAATATTGGCACAATGCAAAATACGATGAGTGGAGCGATAATTTTGTTCCAATTTGATAACTCGCAAATGCGGAAAATCATCACGTAAACGCACCATATTTTGTGGACGTGCACCTCGCCAAGAATAAATGGATTGGTCGTCATCACCCACTACGGTAAAACAAGCTCTCTCGCCAACGAGTAATTTGATGAGTTCATATTGGCTGGTATTAGTATCTTGATATTCATCCACCAACAGATAGCGAATTTTCTCCTGCCATTTTGACCGCACTTCTTCGTTCTGTTTGAAGAGTAAGGTCGGCAACATAATCAAATCATCAAAATCCAACGCATTATAAGCACGG
>JAGZRY010000367.1 GCA_018381425.1 Haemophilus parainfluenzae | reverse complement strand
GCGTTGCTCTTCTTCTTACTTGCAACTAACTTAGGGATTGCCGGTTTAGTACCAAAATATATGGCGACTTTCTTCCCAGCTGAAATGCGAAGCACAGGTATCGGTTTCATCTATAATTTCGCTGCAATCGGTGGTGGGGTGGCTCCTGTGATTGCCGCCAAACTTAGCGAAAGAGTAGGACTTGGTTCAGCCCTTGTGTATGTCACCTTATTCTGGACAATTGTCCTTGTTGCTCTCGTTGGATTAAGATTGCCAGAACGTATTCAAGCTCGCATGCAACAATAAAAAACGAAAGCAAAACAGACCGCACTTTTAGGTGCGGTTTGTTGTATATACAAAAATAGTTTGAAGCGTGTCACAAATTTGTTAAAAATATGTTTCAATTCTTTCCGTTAAATGCTAATTAATAATCTCCCCTATCGTTTTATAGGAGATTGTATATGCAAACTCAACAAACCTTTCTCTCTAAATATAAAAGTCTCATTATTCTTGCCTTAGACTTTGTCTTCATGTTGGTGTTAATCAAAATACTGCCGTTTTCTGCTCAAGAGAATCGCGGGCTAGCCTTGCTGATTTTTATTGGTATTTTATGGTTAACGGAAGCCTTTAATATTACCGTGACATCCCTTATGGTGCCTGTCGTGGCCATAGGATTAGGCTTGATTAATACACAAAAAGCGCTCGCACCATTCTCTACCCCAATTATTTATATGTTCTTTGGGGGATTTGTGGTGGCTGCGGTGTTGCAAATTCAGAATCTAGATAAGATTATTGCGAATTACATTATTCGTTTGGCCAAAGGAAACTTAAAACTTTCTATTACCTACCTCTTCACCGTAACTACGTTCCTTTCTATGTGGATTAACAACACCGCTGTAGCGGCGATGATGTTACCGCTCACGATGGGGATGTTAAAAGGTATCAATGCAGAGAAAAATCATCGGTTGTACGCCTTCGTATTGTTAGGTATGGCATTTAGCGCCAGTATCGGTGGTATTGGTACATTAGTGGGAAGTGCACCGAATGCCATTTTGGCGTCTCAAATTCAAGTGACCTTCACAGAATGGTTAGGTTATGGTTTCCCGGTGATGGTACTGCTTGTGCCTTCAATGATTTTTTCTTTATGGGTGATTTTACGTCCAGACTTTTCTGTGGATTTTAATCCATCACTTGAGAAAGTCAGCTTTAATCGAAAAAATATCATTACCTTACTGATCTTTATCGGTATGGCGATTATGTTGCTTTTCAGCTCTCTCTTAAACCCATGGATTAGTGCTTTTCTTGAATTACCGAAAAAAATTGAAAACTTTGATACGGTGATTGCACTATGCGTTGTGATCTTTATTTGTGTTTCAGGTGTCGCGAGTTGGAAAGAAATTCAAGAGCGTGTTGAATGGGGCGTGCTCGTTTTATTCGGTGGTGGTTTAACACTCAGTATCGTGATGAAAGATTCTGGTGCCAGTAAGATTATGGCGGATAGTATCGTTCAGTTTGTGCAAACCAAACCACTTTGGGTACTTTGCTTTGTGATGACGGCATTTATTATTTTCTTAACGGAATTTACATCGAATACCGCCAGTGCAGCGTTGATTATGCCAATTGTGATTTCAGTGGCACAATCTATGAATTTACCGCCTATCGCTTTAGCCGCAATTATCGCTTGTGGGGCAAGTTGTGCATTTATGTTGCCAATCGCTACACCGCCTAATGCTATCGTGTTTGCAACAGGAAATGTGAAACAACTCGATATGGCCAAAGTCGGTTTGATTCTCAATCTATTCTGTATCGCCATCATCGGCAGTATGACTTATTTTGTTTGGTTGTAAATGTGGTTAAAACTGACCGCACTTTATTAGCCTATAAAAGTAAACCGCACGTTAACGTGCGGTTTATTGTTTAATAATGCGGAGGTGGCGTTTCCTCTGCTTGGCTAGCAATATTAGAAGGTTGCATATCTTTTAATTTGCCGGCGAGATAGCGGAGTTGAAGTTGAATTTTATCCATATCAAACTGTTGTTGAACTAATGCTTGG
>JAGZRY010000366.1 GCA_018381425.1 Haemophilus parainfluenzae | reverse complement strand
AATCATCGACGGATTCAACTAAAATTAAAAGGACTGAGTCCGATACAATATCGAAAACAATCCTTTAAATAACAGTCTAACTTTTTGGGGTCAGATCAGATTCACCGCACTTTTTTTATTCTTTATTCCCCTTGTTCTCTTTGTTATTGGAATACATCGAGTCAATGATGTGATGATAGCGTTCCATAATCACTTTTCGGCGTAATTTGAGCGTAGGCGTGATTTCACCAAATTTGACGCTAAATGCTTGAGAGAGTAGCGTAAATTTCTTCACTTGTTCGAAATGTCCCAGTTCTTTTTGAAGACTTTCGATACGTTGTTCAAACATTTTGATGATTTCAGAATGTTTGAGTAATTCCATGCGATCTTGATACTTAATATTCAGTTTTTTCGCATATTCTTCTACGCTATCAAAACAAGGTACGATCAACGCTGAAACATATTTTTTTGCATCGGCAATAATCGCAATTTGTTCGATAAATTTATCTTTACCGATTTTACCTTCGATATATTGTGGCGCAATGTATTTGCCGTTAGAGGTTTTCATCAATTCTTTAATACGGTCGGTAATAAATAAATTACCATCAGCATCAAATTCACCGGCATCTCCTGTTTTCAAGAAACCATCTTCAGTGAAGGCTTGGGCCGTTTCTTCAGGTTTTTTATAGTAGCCTTTCATCACCATGCCACCACGCACCAGAATCTCGTTATTTTCTCCAATTTTAACTTCGGCATTTGGCATCAATTTACCGATAGAATTCGGATTAAAATGATGGTCATCCCAACAAGAAACGGTTGCCGTGGTTTCTGTCATGCCGTAACCGAGTTTGATATTTATCCCAATGCTATGGAAGAAAAGGCCAATGGTTGGTTCTAATTTTGCGCCACCGCAAGGCATCATCTTAATGCGTCCGCCTAACAATGAACGCAGTTTAGAAAGTACTAGTTTATCGGCAAGCGCATAGCGTTTTTGCAAGAAGAACGGGACTTTTTTATTTTGAGAGAGAAGATCAAAACGTTTTTTCCCCACCGCAATCGCCCAGTGGAAAATCATCTGACGAATAAAAGGGGCTTTTTGGACTTTATCAAGCACAGCAGAATAAATTTTTTCATAGAAACGCGGTACCGCACACATAAAGGTTGGGCGCACTTCCGTTAATGCTTCACGTACTTGATTGGTGTCTTCGAGATAACAAAGGATTGCTCCGCGATGTAACACATAGGCAACCCAAGCACGCTCAAAAATGTGGCTAAATGGTAAAAAAGAAAGTGAAACCTCATCTTGATTAACATCTAACGCAATATCATGGGCTTCAAGTTGATGTGCCAAGTTACTGTAATCAAGCATTACGCCTTTCGGTTCACCTGTTGTGCCTGAGGTGTAGATAATCGTGAATAAATCATCCATCGTCCTATTTGCTAAACGAGTTTCAAATTCAGTTTGGAATTCTTTTGTACCTAATTGAATTAAATCGACCCAATGGCAAGAAAGAGTGGTTTCTCTCAGTTGAATTTTTTCTTTCATGACCACAATTTTTTGTAATTGTGGACACTGATGCGCAATTTCTAACGCTTGATCATATTGTTCTTGATCGCCGACAAACAGAATTTTGACATCGGCATGATTTAAAATAAATTCTGCCTGTTGAGCGGTATTTGTTGCATAAATTGGAACGGTGATGGCACGGACTTGAAGCGCCGCAATATCTGCGATTGTCCAACGTGACATATTGTTCGCAAAAATCGCAATTTTATCTTGTACTTGAATATTGCAAGCAAGAAAAGCTAATGAAAGCTGATCAAGCTGTTGTTGGAATGAATTCCACGAAATATCTTTCCACAAGCCATTAATTTTATGGCGAAGTGCGGTTGCATTTTGACGAGTTTTTGCCTGTTGGCGAATTCGATTGACGAAATGACGTTCTAAATTCATATAAGCCTTATTTGAGCGAACAACTGTACGCTAATATAAACGAAATAAATTTAAAATCTAGTGAAATGTTGTTATTTTGTGAATATAGAATAAATAATA
>JAGZRY010000365.1 GCA_018381425.1 Haemophilus parainfluenzae | reverse complement strand
AGATTTCAAACGCAAGCTCCAGCTGCTTGCTTCGCTTTAGCCCCTTCAGCTTCTGAAAGACAAGATCACTTAGTCTTTCCGGCTCCTGTTTTCCTCTTCGAAATAGTAAACCCTTTAAATATCGTACTTTTCATAGGCTAATGTAGGAATAACATACGAATAACCTACACTCTACTGCTTTTTATTACTGTCAATTACACTTATTTTGATTATCTGTTTATTAAATAATCCTGCAAATCATTTCGAATCGATGTCATATTCTCCACACCGTTTCCTGTGATTTCGTGATTGATGATCACCAATAGAGATTGAAGAATCATTTTATTTGACATCTCAATTTCTTTTAATCGCTTATTGTCATTATCGAGAAACTCGGTATGCTTATCTACTTTTGTTTTCAAATCATCACTAGGTTTTTTGATTTCTTTCACAATCTTTATCACACCCCAAACAGCTACGATCAGAGAGCATATACCCATGATTTGATAAGAAGTGATTTCAAACTCTATCATATCAGCATCCTTCTCTTACTTGCTTTTTACATTAGGTGCTGGAGCATCATAGTTAAGTGCTCTGGCACTATCTGAAACTCCATTAGTTGTTGGGTCTACGACAATACCGAGGATTGATAATACGGCGAATAATGCGTTGACAACCGCCAACAATTTATTACCTAGATCTCCAAGCTCAAGCTTATACCCAAACACCGCTGCCACCACCTGAGCTAATAGAAGCGCGGCTGGAATGATGGATACCCAAAAAGATTTATTTTGAAGTCTGGTTTTCCAGTTAATCATTAGTTTTCCTCCTTCTTTTCATCGTCCAATTTAATCATGAATAATATGTTGTTGAAATCTGCAATAGATATTCTAATACCATCAAGTTCCTCAAAGTCAATCATCTTTATATCGACTTCTTCTTCAATGTTCAACACTTCACTGAAGTCATTAATAAACTTCTCTTCAGAGTCTTTGTCTTTCCATTTATTATTCTCATCCATGTATTTTTGGAGCAGTTCTTTTCGTCGCTCATCGATAAACTCCAGAGTACCGTTCAACGCTAAACAATTTTTCTTTAACGTGTACATGGTCTTGATTGGCAAATCAATAGAACATAATTTGTTTAAGACGCCAGACGATGCATATATAACACCATTTTTTAATTTCATTCGTTACCTCCCATGAGTGCAACACTATCCATGATAGCCTGCTGCTCTTCATAAGCCTGCTTTATAAATTCGTTTTCCAATTTCTGCATTTCATCAAGATTTCCTTTATACAATGGTTTATTCTCATCGGATGCAAAATACTCCGAAATAGAAATGTTTTCCGGATTGCGGCTGTCAATGGTTACATCCTGGCAACGCGTAAGTTTACCGTCAGCATAGATTCGATTTTGTAGAGTTATACTTTTTGTTTTTTCATTTGTCACAATAGACATGTTCTTACCTCCAATTCGCCTTTTATATAAGCGTTTAATTTTGCTTTTAATTCTTCGTTTTCTTGTTTTAATTTTGATATTTCTTCGTCATGCTTATCCATGCGCTTTATGGTCTTTTGAATCATATGCATGTTTAGGGATGTGAGTTGCTCATAGATGATACCATACGTATCATCCTCCGGATGGTAATTGTATGCGCCAAACTCGCTGTCAGTTATACCGTACTTTGTCATGGCATCTTTTGTCCATTGAGCAATGAGACCACCTTGCCGTTGACCGGGCACTGCATTAAGTTCGAAGGTTACTGGCTGCATATCCATATACATTGCTTCGTATCGTTCATCGTACCCTCTGATGCTATTTTTAAGTCTGATGTCCGATGATGTATCACATCCCACTGAGGAGTAGAGCCTGTACCAACGATTACTGGATGAACCAAGTGCCATGCCGCCATAAAGTGGTATAAATCGCCCATGTATCCAGTTGCCATTCGCGGTAGCGTCCAGAGCTACGCCATTATGAGCACCCTCGTTGTTATAAATGTTAAACTGAGTTTCAGTGGCGGTTCCGTAACCAATATAGCCTTTTCGTGTACCACCA
>JAGZRY010000364.1 GCA_018381425.1 Haemophilus parainfluenzae | reverse complement strand
TTTCGTAGGTGTTCCAATTAAAAAACCGGAAGGATTTAGAACCAGTCATGTGACAACCGGATTTAATGTGAGCTACCGTTTTTAATGCTCACGCTTTTAGATGAATAAATTGATTAAACCCAAACCGAATTTAAAATTTAAAGGAAATTAAAAAATGAATAAACGTCACTATAAAGTTATTTTTAGCCGTGTATTAAACCAGCTTGTGGTGGTCTCTGAGTTAGCAAAATCTCAAGGTAAAGCGCAAAGTGAAAATGTGAGTCCAGAACAAGAAAAAACAGGGCTGTTTTCAACCGCACTCTCACTCAACCCTATTCATTTTAGCTTAATGCTAGCATTAGGCTTTGTGTTCCTTTCACCTTCAGTTCAAGCTGAAGATATGGCTATTCGTGCGGATAAATCAGCACCAGGTAATCAACAGCCGACAGTATTGCAAACAGGTAATGGTATTCCACAAG
This sequence comes from Haemophilus parainfluenzae, assembly GCA_018381425.1. Taxonomy (GTDB): domain Bacteria; phylum Pseudomonadota; class Gammaproteobacteria; order Enterobacterales; family Pasteurellaceae; genus Haemophilus_D; species Haemophilus_D parainfluenzae_O. The sequence continues at coordinate 1,583 of JAGZRY010000364.1, read as the reverse complement.
TTAATATTCAAGCACCAAGTCAGGCTGGAGTATCGCGTAACCAATATTCGCAATTTGATGTGGCGGAGAAAGGGGCTGTATTAAACAATGCTCGTAAAGCAGCACAAACGCAAATGGCAGGCTGGGTGCAAGGTAACCCGAATCTTGCTCGTGGTGAAGCGAAAGTGATTTTGAATGAAGTCAATTCAGCGAATCCAAGCCGTTTAAAAGGCTATGTAGAAGTAGCGGGTAAAAAAGCGGATGTGGTGATTGCGAACCCAAGTGGTATCCAATGTGATGGCTGTGGTGTGATAAATGCAGGGCGTGCAACGTTTACTACGGGTAAGGCAGAAGTTGAAAATGGTGAATTAAAAGGCTATCGCGTACAGGGTGGTAAGGTCTCTGTAGGTCAAAAGGGGATGGATACCTCTAAAGCCGATTACACCGATATTATTGCAGATAAAGCTGAAATCAAAGGTGGTGTGTGGGGTAATAAAGTTAAGGTTACCACTGGTAAAAATAAAGTAGACCGCACCAATGATTCGGTGGTTTATGTCGGTGATAAAAATACAAACGAAACTGACCGCACTTCAGAGAGCCAAAATGACCAAGCTCAAGCTTACAGTGTGGATGTGGGCCAATTAGGCGGGATGTATGCAGAGAAAATCCATTTAGTGGATAACGGTCAGGGTCTTGGTGTGCGTAATGCGGGGCATATTGGTGCTGCTGCAGGTGAGGTGAAGATTGATAGCCAAGGGAAAATTATCAATAGTGGTACTATCAGTTCGACACAACAAGCTGAGCTCAGTGCAAAGAAAACAATTGAGAATACTGGGAAAATTGAAACTAAGCAAGGTAATGTATCATTGCGCTCTCAAGCTAATGTAGCACAACATGGTTCGATTGTTTCGCGTCAGGGCGGGATCTCAGTTCAAGCTAAGGATAAAGTTACTCAAACAGGTGAAACTGTAGTGAAGGGTAATGTTGCTTACCAAGCGAAGAATATTGAGGCTAGTAAAGGTGCGTTAATTGCCGCAGGTGTAACTGCTCAAGAAACTACACAAGGTGAGACTCGTTCATTAGATAGTCAAAGTGCCCAAGGTGCTAGCATTACGCTCTCAGCTGAAAATTTTGTTTCATCTAAAGCTCAGCATCTAGCGAGTGGTCAAATTAATGCTAAAGCAGGTACCCTTGATTTATCTGAAAGTCAATCAACAGCTGATAGTATTGCTTTCCAATCTACTTACTCACCTTTAAATTTGAAGCAAGCAACATTATACAGTGAGGAGAATACCACATTAATCAGTCCAGACGCTATTCTAGCGGAGAATACTAACCTAAATGCAGGGCATTTTTCGATAGATACCGCACAACTTAATAATAAGAAGAGTAGCTGGGTTCAGCGTGGTAAAGAGGCCTTTTCATTGAATTTGAAAAAAGGGTTAGATAATACTGAAGGGAAGATTGCTGCTGAAGGTTTGATCTCTATTCAAAGTCCGTTAATCCAAAATAATCAAGGTGTGATTTGGTCAAATCAAGGTGTGAAACTTAACACAAATGCAGGACATATAGAGTCTCAATCTGGTTATTTATTTGGAAAAAAT
>JAGZRY010000363.1 GCA_018381425.1 Haemophilus parainfluenzae | reverse complement strand
TCACAATCGCATTATTGTGGATAGTGGCAGCACAACCGCCGCCTTGATTAAACAACTTAATCGCAAGCAAGGCTTGGTTGTGATGACGAATTCGCTTTCGGTGGCCACCGCATTACGTTCACTCGAAAATGAACCGACGCTCTTAATGACGGGAGGCACTTGGGACACACGTTCCGAATCCTTCCAAGGCAATATTGCCGAGCAAGTTCTACGTTCTTATGATTTTGACCAATTATTTATTGGTGCCGATGGCATTGATTTAGAACGTGGTACAACGACATTTAATGAATTGGTTCGCTTAAGCCAAGTGATGGCTGAAGTGTCTCGTGAAGTGATTGTGATGGTGGAATCACAAAAAATTGGCAGAAAAATGCCAAATGTGGAATTAACCTGGCAGCAAATTGATGTGCTGATTACCGATAACAAATTATCTCAGGCCGACAAAGAAGCCATAATGGCGCAAGGCGTAGAAGTAATTTGTGTAGATGTGGCATAAAGTTCGGTCAGAAAAATAAGACTTTTAATTTTATTAAATAAGGAAAAACTATGTGTGGTATTGTTGGTGCGGTAGCACAACGTGATGTAGCAGAAATTTTAATTAATGGTTTACACCGATTAGAGTATCGTGGTTATGACTCTGCAGGTGTTGCTGTCGTGGATCCAAACCATGAATTACACCGCGTGCGCTGCTTAGGTAAAGTAAAAGCCCTTGATGAAGCCGTTGCAGTAAAACCATTAATCGGTGGTACGGGGATTGCGCACACACGTTGGGCAACTCATGGTGAACCATCTGAAGCCAATGCTCACCCGCATACTTCAGGTAACTTTGCTGTCGTCCATAACGGCATCATCGAAAATCACGAAGAATTACGTGAATTGCTTAAATCTCGTGGTTATGTGTTCAATTCTCAAACTGATACCGAAGTAATTGCTCACCTTGTTGAATGGGAAATGCGCACAGCCTCTACTCTACTTGAAGCGGTACAAAAAACCGTAAAACAACTTACCGGTGCATACGGTATGGTGGTATTAGATCGCGAACATCCAGAACATTTAGTGGCTGCACGTTCAGGCAGTCCATTAGTAATTGGTTTAGGGATTGGTGAAAACTTCCTAGCATCTGACCAACTTGCGTTATTAAGCGTCACACGCCGTTTCATTTATTTAGAAGAAGGTGACATTGCAGAAATTACGCGTCGTACCGTAGATATTTACGATGCAAATGGTCAAAAAGTAGAACGTGAAGTACACGAATCTAACCTTGAAAATGATGCAGCAGAAAAAGGCAAATTCCGCCATTTCATGCAAAAAGAAATCTATGAGCAACCAAATGCATTAATCAACACCATGGAAGGTCGTATCCTTCATAATAACGTGATTGTGGATGCTATTGGTAATGGTGCATCTGAAATCTTAAAACAAGTTGAACACATTCAAATTGTGGCTTGTGGTACCTCTTACAATGCAGGAATGACGGCTCGTTACTGGTTTGAAGCACTAGCGGGTGTGGGCTGTGATGTGGAAATCGCCTCTGAATTCCGTTACCGAAAATTTGTCACTCGCCCAAATAGCTTATTAGTGACCATCTCTCAATCAGGTGAAACGGCGGATACTCTTGCCGCACTTCGTTTGGCAAAAGAAAAAGGTTACATGGCTGCCTTAACGATCTGTAACGTATCAAGTTCATCTTTAGTACGTGAATCGGATCTTGCATTCATGACTCGTGCAGGCGTTGAAGTCGGTGTGGCATCAACCAAAGCATTTACCACTCAGTTAGCCGCATTATTAATGTTAGTGACTGCAATTGGTAAAGTAAAAGGCAATATCTCAAACGAAAAAGAAGTGGAAATTGTAAAAGCGTTACAATCACTTCCGGCTGAAATTGAAAAAGCCCTTGCCTTTGATAAAGACATCGAAACATTAGCAGAAGACTTCGCTGAGAAAAACCATGCGCTTTTCTTAGGTCGTGGTGAGTTCTACCCTATCGCAATGGAAGCTTCATTGAAGTTAAAAGAAATTTCTTATATCCATGCTGAAGCTTATGCAGCAGGT
>JAGZRY010000362.1 GCA_018381425.1 Haemophilus parainfluenzae | reverse complement strand
TGAAGTTCAGCTTGTTTGCTATCCGCTTCAACCGTATCAAATTCCATGACATTCATATAAACTTGCTCGCTTAAATCATGACGGCCATTTTCTAATGCTTCAAGATCTAACGTGTTGAGATGATCGCAAATGTCCGCGATAACTTTTGGTAAACCCACTTTGAAATTTGGGTTATTTAATGCACTGATAATCATAGTGTCTCCTTACGTATGTATTTGTATGAGAATATGATAACAAGTTGCTTATATTAAATAAAGTTACCAATAAATTTAAAACTCTGTATAATAAGCGGGCTTTATTTTCTGCATTAGCGTGCGGCTATCAAAAGAAATTTTTAAACGACCAAAGTGCGGTCATTTTTTCGAGAGATTTCTTTTGCTAGTCGCAATCTGGAAAATAAAGCTTTGTTTTAAATATTATTTTGAAGGAAAACATTGTGAATCCAATTGTTAAACAATTTAAATACGGTCAACATACCGTTACTCTAGAAACCGGCGCAATTGCACGTCAAGCAACTGCTGCGGTTATGGCAAGCATGGACGATACCACAGTATTCGTGACTGTTGTTGCTAAAAAAGATGTGAAAGAAGGTCAAGACTTCTTCCCATTAACCGTAAACTATCAAGAGCGTACTTATGCAGCGGGTAAAATCCCTGGTGGATTCTTCAAACGTGAAGGTCGTCCTTCTGAAGGCGAAACCTTAATTGCACGTTTAATCGACCGTCCAATTCGCCCATTATTCCCAGAAGGTTTCTTCAACGAAATCCAAGTTGTGGCAACGGTGGTTTCTGTAAACCCACAAATCAGCCCAGACTTAGTGGCTATGATTGGTGCTTCTGCAGCATTAACCTTATCTGGTGTGCCTTTCAACGGTCCTATCGGTGCAGCGCGCGTTGGTTTTATCGACAACCAATTCGTATTAAACCCAACTATGGCTGAACAAAAACAAAGCCGTTTGGACTTAGTGGTTGCAGGTACTGACAAAGCCGTATTAATGGTTGAATCTGAAGCTGACATTTTAACTGAAGAACAAATGTTAGCAGCAGTAGTATTCGGTCATCAACAACAACAAGTTGTGATTGAAGCAATCAAAGAATTCGCAAAAGAAGCTGGCAAACCACGTTGGGATTGGGTTGCCCCACAACCAAACACAGATTTAATCAACAAAGTAAAAGCGATTGCAGAAGCACGTTTAGGCGATGCATACCGTATTACTGAAAAACAAGCACGTTACGAACAAATCGATGCGATTAAAGCGGATGTGATTGCACAAATCACAGCAGAAGATGAAGAAATCAGCGAAGGAAAAATCGTGGATATTTTCACCGCACTTGAAAGCCAAATCGTTCGTGGCCGTATCATTGCAGGTGAACCGCGTATTGATGGTCGTACCGTTGATACCGTTCGTGCATTAGATATTTGCACAGGTGTATTACCACGTACTCACGGTTCTGCAATTTTCACCCGTGGTGAAACACAAGCATTAGCCGTTGCAACGTTAGGTACTGAACGTGATGCACAAATCATTGATGAATTAACGGGTGAACGTCAAGATCACTTCTTATTCCACTACAACTTCCCTCCATATTCTGTAGGTGAAACCGGTATGATTGGCTCACCAAAACGTCGTGAAATCGGTCACGGTCGTTTAGCAAAACGTGGTGTAGCCGCGGTTATGCCAAGTCTTGCGGAATTCCCGTATGTTGTGCGTGTTGTATCTGAAATCACTGAATCTAACGGTTCTTCTTCTATGGCCTCTGTATGTGGTGCGTCTTTAGCATTAATGGATGCAGGTGTACCAATCAAAGCAGCAGTTGCGGGTATCGCAATGGGCTTAGTGAAAGAAGAAGAGAAATTCGTCGTTCTTTCAGATATCTTAGGTGATGAAGACCACTTAGGGGATATGGACTTTAAAGTAGCTGGTACACGTGAAGGTGTCACCGCACTTCAAATGGACATCAAAATTGAAGGTATCACCCCTGAAATTATGCAAATTGCATTAAACCAAGCAAAAGGTGCACGTATGCACATTCTTGGCGTAATGGAACAAGCAATC
>JAGZRY010000010.1 GCA_018381425.1 Haemophilus parainfluenzae | reverse complement strand
TTTATTCGGCGCAATCACTACTCGTGATGTAGCAGAAGCAGTAACTGCAGCAGGCGTTGAAATTGCGAAAAGCGAAGTTCGTTTACCAAACGGTCCAATTCGTACTCTTGGTGATCACGATGTTCGTTTCCAACTTCACGGCGAAGTATTTGCAACATTAGATGTTATCGTTGTTGCTGAATAATTATCGAAGTTTTTGATAAAAGAAAACCCGACGTAATGTCGGGTTTTTTGTTTATACAGATTTAGAAAATATTTTTCTTAGCCAAAGATAATACCTCAAATTATTTAAATTTATCTGCATATTTTTCACTATTAATCCAAGAATGAGCTTGTTCCCAAGTAAACCGCCATTTTCTTACAGGACCAGCCATAACATTTAAATAATAATTGTCATAACCTGCAATAGTTGCGACTGGATGGTATCCTTTGGGTACTTGAACAACATCTCCATCATACACAGCCATACATTCATCTAGTGAACGGTCATCAGTATAAACTCGTTGTAATGCAAAACCCTGTGATGGTGAGAAACGATGATAGTAGGTTTCTTCCAAATAGGTTTCAGTCGGAGAGTTTTTATCGTCGTGTTTATGGCTAGGGAAAGAACTCGTATTGCCTTCATCTGTAAATACTTCAACAACCAATAAGGCATCTGCGGTTTCAGTTTCAGGGAGAATATTATGTACTAAGCGTTTATTATTTCCATATCCGCGTTTTTCTACACCAACATCCTCTGGTTTAATTAAACGAATTGGTAAACTACCTTGACTTGGTGCTCTACAAACAGCCAATTCTAAATAACTTTCAGCTTTGATTTGTACCTTTTGTTGGTGTGGAACATAGACTGAATAAGGTGGAATCCGCTCAAATGGAGAGGCGCGATTACCAATATGCTCGAAAGTGGCTTGGGATGTAACAATAGTAGCTTTACCAGCAACGAGAACAAAACAGGTTTCAGTATTTTCAGTATCGAAAGTTAGTTTTTGCTCTTCTTGTAGATGGTACATTTCAAAACCAACGTACTCCCAATTCGCTGTTTTTGGGGTGATTTTTTGTACTTCACCATTCTTTTCAGGATGATCTTTTCGTGATTTGGATAGTAAATAACTCATTTCATGCTCCTAAAATAGCCGAATAACTTCTTAAGATAATACTCCGTTCACTGAATTAATCTAGCGAGATTTCTAAAAAATCAGACATAGATCACATAAATGAAATAAAATATCCAATATTTTAATAAATGGATTGAAATGTTCAATTTGTTTGCCTACTCTATACTAGATTTAAAGAATGAGTATTGTTTTTTATGCAAGTTGTTATTCATTTGTCGCATCTTAATTTCTGAAACTGTATGAAGGAGTTCAAAATGGAAACTGTTTATAACTTTATTAATGGTAAACAAGTACCAAGCAGAGGGACAAAAGCGCATCCAATTTATAATCCTGCAACAGGTGAGCAAATTCGCCAAGTGATTATGAGTACTCCGGATGATGTAAATGAAGCTATCGAAGTAGCACATAAAGCTTTTGCTGATTGGTCAGCAATCTCTCCGCTACGTCGTGCCCGGATTATGTTTAAATTTAAAGAATTGCTAGAAAGAGATTGGGATTCATTAGCTCGTTTAATTGTAGAGGAGCATGGTAAGGTTTATTCTGATGCTTGTGGTGAATTAACTCGTGGTTTAGAAGTTGTTGAATTCTCATGCGGTATTCCTCATTTATTAAAAGGTGAATTTTCAGAGCAAGCAGGGCGTGGCATCGATATTCATTCATCTTTGCAACCACTAGGGGTAACTGTTGGTATTACACCGTTTAACTTCCCTGCAATGGTGCCAATGTGGATGTTCCCAATTGCATTAGCTTGCGGTAATACTTTCATTTTAAAACCGGCTAAAGCAGATCCTTCCTTATCTATTCGTTTGGCTGAATTGTTAAAAGAAGCAGGTTTACCAGATGGCGTATTTAATGTAGTACATGGTGATCGTCATGATAATGAAGTTTTATTGCGTGATCCGCGTGTTCATGCTGTGAGTTTTGTGGGTTCTACACCAGCTGCAGCACATGTATATAAAGTCGGTTCTGAATTCGGCAAACGCGTACAAACTTTTGGTGCCGCGAAAAACCATGCATTAATTATGCCGGATGCAGATATTGAATCTACCGCAAATGCTTTATTAGGTGCGGCATTTGGTGCTGCGGGTGAACGTTGTATGGCACTAGCATTGGCTGTTACGATTGATGATGAAACTGCAGATAAATTAGTGGCAGCTTTAAAACCAAAAGTAGAAGCACTGCGTTATGGTCCAGGTATTCCAAAAGATGGTGAAAAAGAGATGGATTTTGGTCCATTAATTACTCAGCAACATCTCAACAATGTGATAAATTACATTACAACCGGTGTGGAAGAAGGTGCAACACTTATTGTTGATGGTCGAGGTAAAAAACCTGCTGGTCATGAAAATGGTTTCTTTATCGGTGGTTCTTTGTTCGATAATGTCACTTCCGATATGGTGATTTATAAAGAAGAGATCTTTGGACCTGTATTAGGTATTGTCAGAGCGAAAAGCTTTGAAGAAGCAATGAAGTTAATTAATGAGCATCCTTATGGAAACGGTACAGCTATCTTTACCTCTGATGGTGGTGCTGCTCGTGAGTTTGCATATCACGTTCAGGCTGGTATGGTGGGCATTAACGTGCCAATTCCAGTACCAATGTCATTCCATTGCTTCGGTGGTTGGAAACATTCATCTTACAGCACCTTAAATGTTTATGGACCAGATGGCGTTCGTTTCTATACGAAGATGAAAACAACGACAACACGTTGGCCAAATAAATATGTAATTGAAAATGCTGCATTTAGTATGCCGACACTTTAATTAACATAATCTTTTAAACCATGAAGAGGAGATAATCGCATTGAGGACGTTATCTCCTCTTGTTCTATGCAATAAATAGTAAGGATATCGTATGAAACAGGTTCGAATTGGTTTGGTTGGTACTGGATATATTGGTCGTTGCCATGCTATTGCTTATGCTCAGGCTCCAACAGTATTTCCACTTGACGCTGAATTGGTTCTGGAATATTTAGCCGAGATTACACCGGAATTAGCAGAGAAAAAGGCAAAAGAATTCGGTTTTAATCGTTTTACGGGCGATTGGAGGGATATTGTGCAAGATCCAAATGTGGATGTAGTAGATATTTGCACTCCAAACTTTCTTCATAAAGAAATTGCATTAGCAGCCATTGCCAATGGTAAACATGTTTACTCTGAAAAACCGCTAGCTCTCACTGCAGAAGATGCCAAATTAATGTATGAAGTGGCGAAGAAAGCAAATGTTAAGACCTTGGTTGGGTTTAATTACATAAAGAATCCAACTACTCAATTAGCCAGAGAAATTATTGCTAATGGTGAAATTGGAGACGTAGTACATTTTTATGGTACTCATAATGAAGATTACTTAGCTAATGAAAATACACCATTGGATTGGCATTGCGTGAAAGAAAAAGCAGGACTAGGTGCATTGGGAGATTTAGCCGCTCATATTGTACAGATGTCTCAGTATTTATTAGGGCAGGATATTCGAGCTGTTATCGGAGATATGCAAACGGTAATTAAAAATCGCCCAAATCCTCATAATTTACAAGAACGTTTAGATGTTGAGAATGAAGATCAGGCGACAGCCTTGGTTCGATTTGATAATGGATGCATGGGAACGATTGAAACGTCTCGAATTGCTTGCGGACGAAAAATGGGACTGAGCTATGTGATTACGGGAACAAAAGGTAGTATTTCTTATACTCAAGAAAGAATGGCTGAATTAAAGCTTTATTTACATGATGAAGATCCAGCAAGACAAGGCTTTAAAACAATCCTTACTGGGCCATTGCATCCTGATTACAAGAATTTTTGTGTGAGCGCAGGTCATGGCATTGGTTTTAACGATCAGAAAACTGTGGAGATTAGAGATTTAGTAAATGGTTTAGCTTCACCTGAAGGTGTTTTATATCCTGATTTTGAAGAAGGATATAAGGTGTCTCGCGTGTTAGATGCAATAGCATTATCGTATCACCAAAAACGTTGGGTTAATGTGGAAGAAATAGCGTAATTCGATGAGGGGCATTCAATTATAGTGCTCCTTATTTTTTTATTATTAATCGGAAGATTTTGCGAATAGTAAATATTTTCGACTAAAAAGTAAGATCTACTTCACACTTTCAAAAAATGACAGTTGCAGAAAATCTTCTTTTAATGATATAGATAGCATTGGATGATTTATTCCAATTTGTACCTTGATGAAATTTATATTCGCATACTGCGAGAGTATAGCTGTATTTCAATCTTTGTTATTCGTTTAACTAATAAAGGGAGTAGCATTATGAAAAAAACATTGCTTGCGTTACTTTGTGGTGGAGTTTTATTAACGTCTCAAGCTGTTATCGCTAAAAATGTTGTGATTGGTGCACCAATGGTTGCCTTTTCTGATAAATGGCAAACCTATCTTCAAGATGCCATTCGTGAGTTTGATAAAGCACATGATGATGTGGAAATTAAACTCGCAGATGCGAATGGTGACCCCGCTCGTTTATTAAATGATGCAGAAACATTTATCGATCAAAAAGTTGATGCATTACTTGTTGTTCCAACAGATCCAAATATTGTTAAGGTTATTGGCAAAAAAGCTAAACGAGCCGGTATCCCTCTCATTATTATCAATCGTAAACCATTAGATGAAGATATGCAGTACGTTACTAGTTATGTAGGATCGGATGAAATCGAAGGTGGACGTATTCAAGCTAACTTCATTGTTGATACCTTAAAAGGTAGCCCTGCAGAAGCTGCAATCTTGATGGGGCCTTTAGGGCAAGATGCTCAAATTAAGCGTACGCAAGGCAATAAGGAAATTTTTGGTCAGCATAACAATATTAAAATTTTTACTGAACAAGAAGGTAAATGGGATAGAGCCAAAGGCTTAGAAATTGCAGAAAACTTACTTGCGGCAAATAAAAATTTAAATGTTGTTGTTAGTAATAATGATGAAATGGCGATTGGCGCAGTATTAGCAGGCAGAAAATTAGGTCTTAAAGATGAAGATTTAATTATTGTTGGCCTTGATGCAACACCTGATGCATTAGATTATTTAGGTAAAGGATTAGATGCAACAGTGTTCCAATCAGCTGCCGGACAAGGTTCTGCGGGAGCTGAAATGGCCTATCTTGCTGCAAAAGGTGAAAAAGTTCCAGCTGTGAAATGGGTGCCTTTTGAACTCGTTACACCAGATAAAAAAGAGGAATATCAAGCGAGATATAAAAAATAGATTTTCTCATCTAAATAACGGAAGGGTGATCACCCTTCCGGTTAAAGCTAAAGAGATTTATTAATGGAGGGATGAACAATGTTAAAAAAGGTATGCATTTTAGTTATTAGTCTCTTTTTTGCCCCAGTTATTTTAGCCAAGTCGATAGTAGTTGGTGTTTCAATGTATAGCCTCGCAGATAAATATCCCACTTATTTGCAGGATTCCATGGATAAGTTTGTCGCCTCCCAATCTAATCTTAAATTTAAATATGCCGATGCGAATGGCGATCCCGCCAAGATGTTAAATGATGTGGAAAATTTTATTGATTCGAAGGTCGATGCTTTGATCATTATGCCAACAGATCAAAAGATCGTAAAAGCCATTGGATTAAAAGCAAGGAAAGCGAAGATTCCTTTAATTGTGGTGACAGTGAAACCGAATGAAGAAGACATGCAATACGTAGCGAGCTACGTTGGTTCTGAAGAAATTAAAAGTGGTGAAATGCAAGGCGAATTTATTGTTAATTCATTGAATGGTAAACCAGCTAAAGCCATTATTTTACTTGGACCGTTGGGGTTAGAAGCTCAAATTAAACGAACAGAGGGTAATAAAAAGATCTTTGCTCAACATCCTGAAATTAAAGTGGTCGCAGAACAAGAGGCAAAATGGGATAGAGCTAAGGGAATGGAAGTCGTAGAAAATCTGCTTTCAGCTCACCGAGATGCAAATGTAATTCTGAGTAATAATGATGAAATGGCGATAGGGGCTTTATTAGCTGCGAAGAAACTCGGCTTCAAAGATGAAGACATGCTCATTGTAGGAATTGATGCAACACCAGATGCTTTAGCTTATTTAGGTAACGGATTAGATGCTACCGTTTATCAATCTGCATCAGGACAAGGACGATTGAGTGCAGAAATGGCCTACAAGGCTGCGCTTAGTGAAGAAGTTCCCAAATATAACTGGATTCCTTTTGAATTGGTTACCCCAGAAATGAAGGAACAATATATCAACAAATATAAGGAGTAAATTGACCGCACTTTATAACGTTATTTCCGTATTTATTTTTACCGAGTCAAGGAGTTAAACATGACGAATAGTAATAGCTCAAATTCTCCCTATATTTTAGAAATGAGAAATGTATCGAAAACATTTCCTGGGGTTAAGGCATTAGATCAGATCAATCTCCGGGTCAAGCGTGGAAGTGTTCATGCTCTGATGGGGGAAAATGGAGCTGGTAAATCCACATTGATGAAAATTCTATATGGAATTTATATTCCTGATGAAGGTGGAGAACTTATTCTAGATGATAAACCTTTTAAACCGGGACGTCCTATTGATGCAATTCGTCGAGGTCTCACTATGGTGCCTCAGGAAATTTCTCCTGCTGCTAATTTGACGATTGCGGATAATTTTTATTTAGGTCGGGAAATAACGAAAGGTAAATTTTTCCTTAATCAAAAAGCAATGAATGAGCAAGCTTCCGCTATTTTAAAAGAACTTGGTGTGCCAATGGATGTGACAGAAAAAATGTCCGATGTATCGGTGGCAAAAGCTCAGTTGGTTGCGATTGCGACAGCCGTTTCTAATGATGCGAAAGTGATCATTATGGATGAGCCAACAACGGCATTAACTGAAAATGAAGTAGATCAACTTTATCGCATTATTGAGACGGTTAAAGCAAGAGGCATTGCGATTATCTTCATCTCTCACAAATTAGATGAAGTTTTTAGAGTGTCTGATGAGATCACGGTAATTCGTGATGGTCAATATGTGGATACGAAGCCAACAAAAGAAGTGACCAAAGAACAACTCATTTCCATGATGGTTGGCCGTGATATGTCAGAAATGTTCCAACGTGAGCGTTTTGAGTTATCTGATGAGATTGTTTTAGAAATTAAACATTTTACCCGAGAAGGAAAATATCAAGATATTAATTTTGCTGTACGTAAAGGTGAGATCTTTGGAATTGCTGGATTAGTTGGAGCAGGTCGTTCAGAAATTGTAGAAGGCTTATTTGGTTATAAACCTGCGGATAGTGGTGAGATTTATATTAAAGGCGAAAAAGCGATTATTAATAATCCACTAGATGCCATGAAGCATAAAATTGGCTTTGTAACTGAAGACAGAAAATTGACAGGCTTATTCCTAAATCTGAGCATTACAGACAATATGATCATGCCTGAAATGTCGCCTTATTTAGAGAATTTTCTCGTATCTGTTGCAAGAGCACAAAAAACGGCAAATGAACAAAAAACAAAACTCAAAATAAAAGCGCCAAATGTGGATGTGATTACGAATAATCTGTCTGGAGGTAACCAACAAAAAGTATTGCTTGCTCGTTGGTTATTACTAGAGCCTGAAATTTTGATTTTAGATGAACCAACGAAAGGGATTGACGTAGGGGCTAAAGCTGAGCTCTATAAATTGATGGTTGAGTTATCAAAACAAGGTAAAACAATCATTATGATTACGTCAGATATGTTGGAGCTTTTATCAATGAGTGATCGCGTTATGGTTATGCATGAAGGGCATCAAGTTGGCATCATTCCACATACAGAATTGACTCAAGAGCGAGTACTTGAATTGGCTTCGGGTTAGTGTCTATTAATTAGAATAGTTTATTTATTAAGATTAAAAAAGTGAGAGGTTTATTATGGAAAACGTGACACTGAAGAAAATGATTAATGCGTATGGAATGGTCTTAATTTTAATTCTTCTCTTTTTGGCATTGTCTGTTTCAATAGACGGATTTTTTTCAGCTAGAACAGTATGGAGTATTATCGAACAGGTATCCATGTTTGGTATTATTGCAATTGGCGTAACCTTCATCATCATTACCACAGGTATTGATCTATCATCAGGCTCTGTGGTGGCGCTTACAGCGGTCGTTTCTGCTTCAATTGTGACTGGTAACGATAGTGTATCATCTGCACTACTGGCTTTTGCCGCATCAATTTTAATTGGTGCTTTATTGGGATTATTTAATGGTGGATTGACAGCGCTTGGAGGCATTCCGCCGTTTATCTCAACTTTAGGTATGATGATTATTGCACGTGGTGCTGCACAGCTTTATTCTGATGGTCGTCCAATTGATGCATCTTCAGAAGCATTTACCTGGATTGCTGATGTGAATATTTTTGGACTTCCAGGGCTGGTTTTGTTGTATATCTTAATTGTGATTGCTTCTCATATTTTACTTAGCCGTTCAACTTTTGGTCGTCATGTTTATGCAGTAGGTGGAAATCTGAATGCAGCTAAAATTTGTGGTATTAACACAAATAGAACATTAATTTGGGTTTATGTTCTAGGTGGAGCATTATCTGGATTAGCAGGCGCTTTACTCGCATCACGAACCTATGCGGGTAACCCATCTTACGGTTTAGCTTGGGAGCTTGATGCTATCGCGGCAGCCGTTATTGGTGGAGTTTCTTTAAGTGGTGGCTTCGGTACTATTCCAATGTGTGTGATTGGAGCTTTAATTATCGGTACCACCAATAAAGGCTTAAATATGTTAGGTGTAGATCCATACTGGCAGCAAATTGTTAAAGGGGCGATTATTGTAATCGCAGTATTACTTGATACTTTAAAACGTCGTAAAAAAGGGTAATGGAGACAAATACCCATTGATTTCAGAAAAGGCTACCTATGGTAGCCTTTTTATTTGCATTAAGGTTTAAAGCATAAAAAGAATACATGTATGCGTTTTTATTAAGAAAAGTGCGGTCAAAAAAGAGGGCGTTTTTGAAATGACGTAGTAATTATCTGAAATGCTAGTTGGACTTATTGGAAACTAAATCTCTATGGTAAATGAGGGAATGTTTCCCATCATTTTTTGTTGTTTTAGGAGATAAAAAAGACCTAAATGTCTTTAGGCCTCTTTCCATATTTATATGTTTAGTTCTAAGCAATTTCTGCTAATTTAACTGGGCGTCCTTCATCTAATGATCGTTTAGCCGCAAGAGCGATAATTACCGGTTGTAATCCATCATTACCATTCACTAAAGTCGGTTTGTCGTTTACTACGGAATCAACGAAACAAGCCATTTCGTCAGCAAAAGATTGCATATAACGTTCTAAGAAGAAGTATTTAGGTTTCTCGGAAATTACACCAGCTTCACAGGAATAAACAGCAGTAGAATCGGTATCATTGCGAGTTTGCACCGCCCCTTTTGAGCCGAATACTTCAGCTCGTTGATCGTAACCGTAAACTGCTTTTCGGCTATTATCGATCACACCAATAGCACCGTTAGCAAGTTTTAAGGTGATAACAGCGGTGTCGATGTCGCCAGCTTTACCGATTTCTGGATTGACCAACACACCACCAGCTGCGTACACTTCTACAACCTCACTGCCAGATAAATAACGAATCATGTCGAAGTCGTGAATGGTCATATCGAAGAACATTCCACCAGATACTTTTACATATTCAATTGATGGTGCATCTGGGTCACGCGAGGTCACTCGAATTAAGTGCGGTTCACCAATATCACCATTTTCTACGCGAGTTTTAATCGCTTTGAAGTTATGGTCAAAGCGGCGATTAAAGCCAACTTGGAATTTCACGCCAGCTTTTTCTACTTCTGCTAAGACTTCTTTGATACGATTGACATCTGCATCAACTGGTTTTTCGCAGAAAATGTGCTTGCCTGCTCGAGCAGCTTCAATAGAAATTGGCGCATGGGTATTGGTGGAAGAACAGACTAATACAGCATCAATTTCCGGATCTTGTAGAATTTGTTTGTAATCCTCATAAACATGAGCAATGCCCATGCCTTTCGCCCATTGTTTAAGTTCATCTGTCACTCTGACGTCAGAAATTGCTTTAATTTCAGCGCCCTTCACATATTTTGTAATACTTTCAGAATGTACGCGACCAATACGACCGGCGCCGATAATACCTACTTTAATCATAATTAGATCCCCGCTGTTTCTTTAATGTATTTACGGCCTTTGACGGCGTATTCAAATGGGTTAGCGATGGCTGGGTCTTGTTCTGCCTCAACTACCATCCAGCCTTTATAATTGTGTTTTTCAAGAATATCAAAAATTGGTCTGAAATCGATTACGCCATCACCTGGTACGGTGAATGTGCCTTTACGAACACCTTCCAAAAAGCTAAGATCATTTGCTTTTACTTCAGCAACGACTTCATCACGCACATCTTTTAAATGTACATGGCAAATTCGGTCTATGTATTTCTCTAATACGTCTAGCATCGCTTTTTGTGAGCCTTCAGAATAATAGATATGACCTGAATCAAATAACAAATACACGTCATCGTTAACGACAGCCATATATTTATCAATTTCAGCCGGAGTTTGAATACCTGTACCCATGTGATGATGTAGGCATACTTTCATTCCTTTTTCAGCTGCTAATTTGGCTAGCTCATTATAGCCCTCAGCAAGGCGCTGCCATTCTTCTTCAGTAAAAACAGTTTTTTCTTTAAAAACAGCTTTTGTTGTACCTTGGATACTACGGCTTTGTTCAGAACAGCCAATAACCTTGGCTCCCATTGCATGAAGGAAGTCTCGATGTTTAATAAATTCTTTGATCGTTTCTTCTTTTTTGCCATCTACAAAAAAGGTACTAAACCAAGCATTACAAATTTGAATTCCACGAACACTCAATTTGTGTTTTAGCACTTCTACATCACGCGGATATTTATTTCCGACTTCACATCCAGTAAAACCGGCCAGCGCCATTTCACTAACACATTGTTCAAAGGTATTTTCTTTGCCAAGATCAGGCATGTCATCGTTAGTCCAACCAATTGGCGCGATACCTAATTTCACGTTTTCAGCTTTCATAGTATTTCCTTCTCGAAAGAGTGGTTAAATTGGAGATAAATCAAGTCTTTGACTAATAGCGTCTCGCTTCGTTAATGTGTTTCACACTATTTTCATGAGCTTTACGGATAGTCTCTTTTTCAGAAACCTCTGCTACGCCGACGTGCCACCAACTGCCGTAACCATGTATCATGGTTTTTGGTAGTACTTTGATATCAATTAAGGTGGAAACATTTTGTTTTTTAGCATCGGCTAAGGCTTCGTACAATTCTTCTTCTGTTGTGACTTTGTAGGTCTTACATCCGTAAGAAGCAGCGTTCATGGCAAAATCGACAGGTACGAATCCACCATCTAATTTGTTGGTTTGTGGATTTCTGAAACGGAATTCTGTTGCAAAGCTATCCATACCATTGCCGATTTGTAAGTTGTTAATACATCCGTTAGTCATATTGTCGAATAAAACGACGTTAATTTTTTTATTTTCTTGTACGGATGTGACAAGTTCAGAATGAAGCATCATATAAGAACCATCACCTAATAAGGCATAAACCTCTTTTTCTGGTTGAGCTAATTTTGCTCCTAAAGCCGCATTGACTTCATAGCCCATACAAGAATAACCATATTCTAAATGGTAGGTATTTTCGCCTTTAGATTGCCACGCTCTTTGTAAGTCGCCAGGTAAGCTACCAGCCGCCCCTACAATGATATCGTTTTCACCTAAGGTCTCATTGAGAATGCCTAGAACACGGCTTTGTGTTAAGCAAGATTGAGTAAGCTTAATAAATTCCTCATAAACTTTTTCTCGATCCAAGGCATCATTCACTTCTGGGATGAAATCTTTTTCAGTGTAAGTCGCATGATAAATACGTTGTAATTCCTGTTTAAATTGCGCTTTAGCTTCACTAATTGAATTGCCCCATTGCGCACGATAGCGATAACCTGTTGGAGATAGAAGTGCGGTGAGTTTTTCTAGCGTTTCTTTCGCATCAGCAACCACTTGAATACCATCTAATTTATAAGCATCAAAACGGGCAATGTTAATATTTAGGAATTTTACGTCTGGATTTTGGAAGATCCATTTAGAGGAAGTAGTGAAATCTGTATAGCGAGTACCAACACCAATAATGAGGTCAGTCTCTTTGACCAAGAGATTAGCGGCTAAACAACCTGTTTCACCGACACCGCCAACATTAAAACTGTGTTCAGAAACGACCGCACTTTTACCCGCTTGTGTTTCTGCAAAAGGAATATGGAATGTTTCTGCAAAGTGCTTGAGTTGTTCTGCGGCTTCTGAATAACGCACACCACCGCCACAAATAATTAATGGTTTTTTCGAACTCATAATAAGCTCAATGGCAGATTTCAACATTGGCTCAGTTGGTAGTGTTCTTTCAATTCTGTGAACCCGTTTTTGTAGAAAATATTCAGGGAAATCATAGGCTTCAGCTTGAACATCTTGCGGTAGGGCGAGAGTTACTGCACCGGTATCTGCCGGGTCAGTTAATACTCGCATAGCATTAATACAAGCAGTCATTAATTGTTCTGGGCGACTAACACGATCCCAATATTTGCTTACTGCTTTAAATGCATCATTTGTGCTAATGCTTAAGTCGTGAAATTGCTCAATTTGTTGTAAAACAGGGTCTGGTTGGCGGGTTGCAAACACATCACCTGGTAAAAGAAGAAGTGGAATACGGTTAGCTGTTGCGGTTGCAGCTGCTGTAATCATATTGGCCGCACCAGGCCCAACAGAAGAGGTGCACGCATAAATTTTTTTACGTAGATTTTGCTTTGCAAAACCAATGGCCACATGGGCCATACCTTGTTCATTACGCCCTTGACGAACGATGAGATTACCGCTGTCTTGTTCTAATGCTTGACCAATGCCTAATACATTGCCATGCCCAAAAATACCAAAGATACCTTCAACAAATTTAGTGACTTTACCGTCAAACTCAATATATTGATTATCAAGGAATTTTATTAGCGCTTGTGCCACAGTTAGTCTTACAGTTTTCATTGTAATCTCCTTTTAGGGTAACTTGCATTAGTGCTAGTATATAAGCATTCTTCTAATTTTAAATATTTTTGAAATAAAAATTTCATTTTTGAGACATAGATCAAACTTTTTAAGCTCGAGAATCTGATTTTATAAATGAAGGTTAGATTGCTTATTAAACAGGATTGTTTTAGATTCAGTGGAACAGTTTTTAGATATTGATTTTGTGATTAATGTCTAAAAAATGAAATTTCGTTATTGATTTTTTTGAAATATATGTTTCAATTTGTATTGGCGAAGCAACTTTATTAATTAGAAGGAATGGCATTATGAAAACGGTAGAAAAAACACTAGACCTCATTTGTCTCGGTCGCGTAGCTGTTGATCTTTATGCGCAACAAATTGGTGCGAGATTAGAAGATGCATCTTCTTTTTCCAAATATCTAGGTGGATCTTCAGGTAATGTTGCCTATGGAACTGCTGTGCAAGGTGTGAAATCCTCAATGCTAGCACGTGTTGGGGATGAGCACATGGGCCGTTTCTTGCGTGAAGAATTACAGCGTGTTGGCGTAGATACCAGTCATCTCATTACGGATAAAGAACGTCTAACCGGACTTGTCATTTTAGGTATTAAAGATCAGGATACATTCCCATTAATTTTCTATCGTGAAAATTGTGCTGATATGGCTATTACAAAAGAAGACTTTGATGAAAGCTATATTGCTTCAGCTAAAGCATTAGCTATCACAGGGACGCATTTATCCCACCCGAAAACTAGGGAAGCAGTGTTAACTGCATTAGAGTATGCGGGTAGAAATAATACAAAACGCTTATTAGATATTGATTATCGCCCGGTATTATGGGGGCTAACTTCTCTTGGTGATGGTGAAACTCGTTTTATTGATTCAGAAGCGGTGACAAAATCGTTACAAGAAGTATTACATCATTTTGATGTACTCGTGGGTACCGAAGAAGAATTTCATATTGCTGGTGGTTCAACTGATACATTAACCGCACTTAAAAATGTGCGTAAGTTCAGCCATGCTGTTTTGGTTTGTAAACGTGGCGCATTAGGTTGTTCAGTATTTGAAGGGGATATCCCTGATGATTTGGATGGCGGGTTAAATGTTTATGGTGTGAGAGTGGAAGTACTGAACGTACTTGGAGCAGGTGATGCATTCATGTCAGGACTCATTCGAGGTTACATTAATAATGAAGGTTGGGAACAATCTTGTCGTTATGCAAATGCCTGTGGTGCATTAGTGGTGTCTCGTCACGGTTGTGCTCCGGCAATGCCTACAAAAGCCGAGTTAGATAATTACTTAGCTCGCGCAGAATCAGTACCTCGTCCGGATTTAGATCCACAACTGAATCATTTACATCGAGTGACTACCCGAAAAGCAAAATGGGATAATTTATGTATCTTTGCTTTTGATCATCGCAAACAGTTAGTTGATCTTGCTGAGAAGTGTGGCGCAGATGTCAAACGAATTCCTAAATTGAAACAACTTCTCTTACAAGCTGCTGAAAGAACGGCACAAGAAGAGGGAATTTATGATGGGCAAGCAGGAATTCTTGCTGATACTACTTTTGGGCAAGCCGCATTAAATGAAATTACGGGTAAACATTGGTGGATTGGACGTCCAATTGAACTTCCAACTTCTCGTCCATTACGTTTAGAATATGGTGATTTAGGTAGTCAATTAGCAAGCTGGCCACAAGAACATGTGGTGAAATGTTTGGTCTTTTATCACCCGAAAGATAGTATTGAAATGAAAGCAGAGCAAGATGCAACGTTAAAACAAGTGTATCAAGCTTGCTGTCGAACAGGACATGAATTGCTATTAGAAGTGATTTTACCTCCAGATATGGAGCAAAATGAAGAATACTATGTTGAAATTATTACTCATTTCTATCATTTAGGCATTAAACCAGATTGGTGGAAATTACCAGGTGTTTCAGCAAAAGCTTGGGCGCATATTAGCGAAGTCATTCAAGCAAATGATCCATATTGCCGTGGAATCTTGATTTTAGGTTTGGATGCACCGGAAGATAAGTTTAAAGCAGTATTTGATGCATCAACCAATGCATCTTTAGTCAAAGGTTTTGCTGTAGGACGAACAATTTTCGGGCAACCATCAGGAGAGTGGTTAAGTGGAAAATTAACAGATGATGAGCTTATTGCTGAAGTGAGCGAAAGATACAGAAGACTCATTAAGCTTTGGAAATCTCGTCAATAATTGTAAATGTAAAATGCCCCATCTTGGGGCATTTTTATTATTTGGTGTTTTTATCTTTTTCTTTTTCTAAACCTAATACAATTGCAAGTGTTTGCACTAAGGTCATTGTTGAACACTGAGAACGGAAGCCGAGAACTTGTGCTTCTTTGATAACAAATGCAATATCACTGAATGCGAGTAATGGGCTAATTTGGCTATCTGTAATAGAAATTTGTTTAACCCCTTTTTTAGCACAAACCTTACTAATATTAACCGTTTCAGCTGCATAAGGTGAGAAACTAATTGCGACAACAACGTCTCCTTCTGTGACTTGATTAAGCTGTTCATCAAACATTCCACCTAATCCATTAATTAAAAAAGAACGACAATCTAAGTGTTGTAAGGCATAGTTTAAATAGCAGGCAGCACTAAAAGAACGCTTTAATCCAATGATAAAAATATTATTGGCCTCTTTGAGAATTTTGGCTGCTTCATTAATTTGTTCATTTGTGGTTTGTTCGGCTAACTGATGTAACGCTTGGCTATTGGCTTGTGAGAAAATAGTCAAAATATCTTCTGGTGATTCTTCACCTTCTGATTTAGCAATTTTATGTGAAAGTTGAAGTCTTTCCGTGTAATTAGTGGTTTTTTCCATAAGATTTTCACGGAAGATTTGTTTCATTTCGTTAAAACCGGAAAAACCGAATTCAGAAGCAAAACGAATAAGCGTTGAAGGGGGAACATCAGCTTTTTCTGCAATAACGGCAACGGTATCAAAAACAATACTGTCGCTATTATCTAAGATATATTTTGCAACTTGTTTAAGTCTTTTACTTAAACTATCGTAACGAGTTTGTATTTCTGTTTGTAAATTGGTTAATTGAGATTTTTCTTTCATATAAAGTTATTTTTAGAATAAATGTTCGCAGATCTTATAGAGATGAACGAAAAATTCAAGAAAAAAGTGCGGTCATTTTTGACCGCACTTTTATTATCAATTTAGTGTTTTAAATTACAAACCTAATACAGCAAATAATACCCAGATTGTGTAAATCATGGCTAAGCCGTAAAAGATAAATCCGCCTGCTGGCACGTGGATTTTAAGATCGTGCATCGCATGATGGATACGGTGTAAACCACACCACATTGGGAAAATGGTTAAAACTAAGATAACTAATTTTCCGATCCAAGAATAAGCGAATGTAATTAAGTTATGTGGATCAATTAATCCGAATGGTAACAATAAACCAAGGATTAAGATTACCACAGGGAAGAAAATCGCGCTGACAGTTCCGCCAGCACCAAACATCAACCATACTGGTGGTTCACCAGAGCGTTTTGGATTTTGATCGACCATTTTTTCTCTCCCTACATATAAACTAAAATTAATGCGATAACACTAATCACTGCCGTCACTGCCCAAAGTGCATTTCTTAACAAGTGATGTGGTAAGCGTTCATTTTTAACAATGATGTTCATTACTTTTGGTGTCATCACGAAATAAGTTGCAGTGTGATATAAGGTCGCAATTAATGTGATGATATTTAAGAACACCACAATTGGATTTCTTAAGAAGCCAATGAAATCAACAATACCTAAGCCTGGTACAGGATTGCTTGCAAGGCAAAGTACACCGTAAAGCAATACGATACAGAACCATACAGCAAAGATAGAGGTTGCTTCACGTACCATATACGCTTTGTAGAAATCCAATTTTTGCCACCAAGTAGCCGTCATTGGGCGAACATATTTTTTGCGTTTACTTACTGTTACTGACATATTCTTCCCCTTAGCCTTTTGGTTTTAGCATTGAGATAACATAATCTTTGGCACTTTCCACTTT
>JAGZRY010000361.1 GCA_018381425.1 Haemophilus parainfluenzae | reverse complement strand
GTTTTGAAGTGTGGAATAATAAATTTCTCTGTTCCCAAAGGCAAATTTTTTCGCTAAAATGCGGCTCGTTTTAGTTAATTCAAGAAGGAAAATCCAATGTTCGGAAAAGGCGGTTTAGGTGGCTTAATGAAACAAGCCCAACAAATGCAAGAAAAAATGCAAAAAATGCAGGAAGAAATTGCCCAATTAGAAGTAACTGGCGAAAGCGGTGCAGGTTTAGTAAAAATCACGATTAATGGTGCGCACAACTGCCGTCGTATTGAGATCGATCCTTCTTTAATGGAAGACGACAAAGAAATGTTGGAAGATTTAATTGCTGCAGCATTCAACGATGCAGTCCGTCGTGCAGAAGAATTGCAAAAAGAAAAAATGGCGTCTGTAACCGCAGGCATGCCATTACCTCCAGGAATGAAACTTCCATTTTAATTCATTGGGTGTGTGAATTTATCGGTTCACACACCATCTATTTTCTCCCATCATAAATATTATGCAAAGCAGTCCACTTTTAGAACATCTTATTGAAAACCTTCGTTGCTTGCCGGGTGTTGGCCCGAAATCAGCGCAGCGCATGGCTTATCATCTTTTACAGCGCAATCGTAGCGGTGGGATGAATTTAGCACGAGCATTAACGGAAGCGATGTCTAAAATTGGGCATTGTTCAGAGTGTCGCGATTTTACCGAAGAGGATACATGCAATATTTGTAATAATCCTCGTCGTCAAAATTCAGGTTTGCTTTGTGTGGTAGAAATGCCTGCGGATATTCAAGCCATTGAACAAACTGGTCAATTTTCTGGGCGTTATTTTGTCTTAATGGGGCATTTATCGCCTTTAGATGGTATTGGGCCAAAAGAGATTGGTTTGGATTTATTGCAAAAACGTCTAGTTGAAGAATCTTTCCACGAAGTAATTTTAGCGACCAATCCAACGGTGGAAGGCGATGCCACAGCTAATTATATTGCTGAAATTTGCCATCAACATAATATTAAAGTGAGCCGTATTGCTCACGGGATCCCTGTCGGTGGGGAATTAGAAACCGTGGACGGCACTACCTTAACCCACTCTTTCTTAGGTCGTCGTCAGATCGACTAATCTTATGCGTCTGTTTATTGCCGAGAAACCCAGTCTTGGGCGAGCTATTGCCGATGTATTGCCAAAACCTCATCAACGGGGGGATGGTTTTATTAAATGTGGCAATGATGACGTTGTGACTTGGTGCGTGGGGCATTTGCTCGAACAAGCTGAGCCCGATGCCTACGATCCTAAATTCAAACAATGGCGTTTAGAACATTTACCCATCATTCCTGAAAGATGGATTCTGTTACCGCGAAAAGAAGTCAAAAAACAACTTTCCGTGGTAGAAAAACTGATTCATCAAGCCGATGTTTTAGTTAATGCAGGCGACCCTGATAGAGAAGGCCAGTTGCTGGTGGATGAAGTGTTTAGTTATGCCAATTTATCAGCGGAAAAACGTGATGGCATTTTGCGTTGTTTGATTAGCGATCTTAACCCAAGTGCGGTCGAAAAAGCCGTACAAAAACTCCAACCGAATCGTCATTTTATTCCATTAGCCACCTCTGCACTGGCGCGCGCTCGTGCGGATTGGCTGTACGGTATTAATATGACTCGTGCTTATACCATTCGCGGTCGCCAAGCCGGTTATGATGGCGTGCTTTCCGTTGGGCGAGTACAAACTCCCGTATTAGGTTTGATTGTTCGCCGTGATTTGGAAATTGAACATTTCCAACCAAAAGATTTCTATGAAGTGTTGGCATGGGTGAAAGAAGAAAAAACGTCTGAAAATCCAACCGCACTTTTTTCTGCACTTTGGCAACCAAGTAAGGCTTGTGAAGATTACCAAGATGAAGATGGTCGCGTACTATCTTTAGGGTTGGCCGAAAATGTAGTGAAACGCATTACGGAACAACCTGCCGAAGTGACCGAATATGTGGATAAGCGAGAAAAAGAAACAGCGCCTTTGCCTTATTCCTTGTCAGCATTGCAGATTGATGCGGCAAAACGTTTTGGCATGTCAGCGCAAAGCGTGCTGGATACTTGTCAGCGGTTATATGAA
>JAGZRY010000360.1 GCA_018381425.1 Haemophilus parainfluenzae | reverse complement strand
ATCTGTTTCAGAAGGACATCCAGATAAAATTGCCGATCAAATTTCTGATGCGGTACTTGATGAAATTTTAAAACAAGATCCTAAAGCACGTGTGGCTTGTGAAACCTATGTAAAAACAGGGATGGCGTTAGTCGGTGGTGAAATTACCACATCAGCATGGGTTGATATTGAAAATCTTACTCGCCAAGTGATTTGTGATATTGGTTACAAACACTCAGAGATGGGCTTTGATGGAAATTCTTGTGCTGTATTAAATGCGATTGGTAAGCAATCATCTGATATTAATCAAGGCGTGGATCGTGAGAATCCATTAGATCAAGGTGCGGGTGACCAAGGGATTATGTTTGGTTATGCAACAAATGAAACCGAAGTCTTGATGCCTGCTGCGATTACTTATGCACATCGTTTAATGGAAAAACAAGCGGAAGTTCGTAAAAGTGGAAAACTAGCGTGGTTACGCCCAGATGCGAAAAGCCAAGTGACCTTAAAATACGAAGATAACAAAATCGTAGGTGTGGATGCGGTAGTACTTTCTACACAACATAGTGAAGAGGTATCACAAAAAGAAATTTATGAAGGGGTGATGGAAGAAATCATCAAGCCAATTTTGCCAAGTGAATGGCTATCTCAACAAACAAAATATTTTATTAACCCAACCGGTCGTTTTGTGATTGGTGGCCCAATGGGCGACTGCGGTTTAACGGGTCGTAAAATCATTGTTGATACCTACGGCGGAGCTGCTCGTCATGGTGGAGGTGCATTCTCGGGTAAAGATCCATCAAAAGTAGACCGTTCAGCTGCTTATGCCGCACGTTATGTGGCTAAAAATATTGTTGCAGCAGGTCTTGCGGATCGTTGTGAAATTCAACTTTCTTATGCAATTGGCGTGGCTGAGCCAACTTCTATCATGGTGGAAACCTTCGGTACAGGAAAAGTATCAAACGAAGTATTGGTTAAGTTAGTGCGTGAATTCTTTGATTTACGTCCTTATGGTTTAATTAAAATGTTAAATTTAATTCAACCAATTTATCGCCAAACTGCTGCGTATGGACATTTCGGTCGTGAACAATTCCCATGGGAAAAAGTGGATCGTGCAGAAGAATTGCGAGCAGCAGCCGGTCTTAAATAAGTAAATAAATGTGTATGATAAAAACCGCTAAATTAGCGGTTTTTGTTTACCTAACATGATGATGTCATCTCAAACTCAGTTTCGGCATTTAAAAATGCAGGTACAGCGCAAACTTGCAGAAACATTACAACTCGCTAAAAATCACTTTCAACGGAAATTTCCTATTCCGATAATCAGTTATGACTTGCGAGGAGTAAAGGCTGGCGTTGCCTACTTGCAGAAAAATGAGATTAAATTTAACCGCACTTTGCTACTCGAGAACTCAGATGAATTTATTCGTCAGGTGGTTCCACACGAATTAGCCCACCTTATTGTGTATCAAGTATTTGGTCGGGTGAAACCGCATGGACGGGAATGGCAAGCAGTGATGACACAGTTATTTAATCTTCCGGCTGATACTTGTCACCAATTTGATGTGGAAAGTGTACAAGGTAAAATGTTTGCTTATCAATGCGAATGCC
The DNA here is from genome assembly GCA_018381425.1 of Haemophilus parainfluenzae. Classification (GTDB taxonomy): domain Bacteria; phylum Pseudomonadota; class Gammaproteobacteria; order Enterobacterales; family Pasteurellaceae; genus Haemophilus_D; species Haemophilus_D parainfluenzae_O. The sequence goes on along the minus strand of JAGZRY010000360.1, from coordinate 492 downwards.
AGACCCATTATTTAACGATTCGTCGGCATAATCGCATTCAACGCGATAAAATTGCCTATTTATGTCGAAAATGTCAGGGACAATTGGTTTTTCATAGTGAAAATTAATGAGTACTGTGATATATTCCTAACGTTTTCAATCAAATAACAGGGGTTATCCAATGAAAAAATCATTATTAGCTATCGTTGTCGGTGCATTAGCAGTTGCTTCAACTGCAAATGCTGGTTTATATGCGGAAGGCGATCTAGGTCTTTCAAAAACTAAATTAAGCAATGGTGGGTCAAGCAAAACTAAAGTTGAACCTCGTGTTGCAGTGGGTTACAAATTAGGTAATGTACGTGTAGCAGGTGATTATACTCATCACGGCAACTTCCAAGGTACTAAAGTTCAAGGTTTAGGTGCGACAGTATTCTATGACTTCGATACCAACTCTCAAATTGAACCTTATGTTGGTGCTCGTCTTGCGGCTAACCGTTTCAAATTTGAAGACCG
>JAGZRY010000359.1 GCA_018381425.1 Haemophilus parainfluenzae | reverse complement strand
GCTGTCTGGTTCGAGGTCGAGAAGGTCACCGCGTTTTTTCACTGAAATGCCTGCGTTGTTGAGCAGGCAGTCCAGACGTCCCCACTGGTTTTGCGCCGCGTCGAGCATCTCTTCATGCAAGGAGAGATCGCCGACATCGGCAGGGAAGCAAATCACTTCCACGCCTTCAGCTATACATTCTTGTTGTGTGATATGCAGTTTTTCTACGCTGTCGGCATCGGGAAGATCGTTAATCAGCAGGTTAAATCCGCCACGAGCAAGCTCCAGCGCACAGCCCTTTCCAATACCACGAGCGGCTCCGGTAATCACGGCAACAGGACGAGTGGATTTCATACAATAACCCTCTTTTGAATATTGTTTTCTTTAGTGATGATTAGCTTGCGACTGGCAGGTAAAAAGATCAACCATCTAGTTGGTTGATCTGCGAGAGTGATCACAGGTAATTTGATAACTCAATGAAATTACGACTTTTATCCTTTTTGCTGTCGCTGAGATCAAATCCGGTTATGATAGCCATCACGAAGAGGAAGTGGGGAAGTGGAATGTATCTTGATACCAGTCACGCACAAAACCTGAAGGAAAAATTGCTGCTATGTGCGGTTAATGAATTTGCCGAATATGGTTATGAAGGGGCCAGAGTAGATAATATTGTTAAGGCAGCAGGGTGTAGTAAACAGACGGTTTATCACCACTTTGGTAATAAAGAAAATTTGTTTATTGAAGTACTGGAATATACCTGGAACGATATTCGCGAAAAAGAGAGAGAGCTTGACATTTCAGGGCTTTCTCCGGTTATTGCGATCGAGAAAATAATTGATTTTACTTGGGATTATTACATCAATAATCCGTGGTTTTTAAAAATTGTCCATAGTGAAAACCAAAGTAAGGGTGTGCATTATAAAAAATCAAAACGCCTCGCTGAAATTAACCATGCACATTTGCAGTCAATGGCTTCGTTATTAGAAGAAGGGCAGCGACAGAAAACCTTTAAGAAAGATATTGATCCCTTACAAATCAATATTAATATCGCCGCACTGGGTGCATATTATTTAATAAACCAGTACACACTGGGGATGGTTTATCACATTAGCATGGTTTCACCTGAGGCTTTGGAAGCCAGACGCAGAGTGATCAAAGAGACCATCCTGAGCTGGCTTTTGGTGAACCCTGCCCGTGGGTAATCAGCGTGCGCGGATGAAATTACCATCAGGTTGGCGGGTGAACAGTACTTGCTGATTATTTCCCGTATCAATGGTTAAGCCGGTAACCACCCCATTCGCATTTTGACGGATTTTAACAATCTGACCATTTTGCAGGTTACTGAGCGGTTTATCCGCGCCCTCGACCTGGGCCATAGCGTACACATCTGTAGGCGGCAAATTATGGTCGCGGAACAGCTGGGCAAGGGTCTTGCCTGGTTCTACGCGATATGTCCGCCACTGTTGATCGATACCACTTTCCGGTTGGAAAGATTGTGTCTCTGCAACAGGTGGCTCTTCAGGTTGACCTTCCTGAATAGGTTCCGGCGCGACCGGGGCGACCTGATCCGGATCGTTTTGCGGCGTCACTAAATGTGCCTGTAGCTGTGCTTCACCTGGGGGGGGTGATTGCATATCTAACTGCGCTTCGCGGGTGACAACAGGCATCTGGCGTGTTTCATCTCCAGGCAGAAGAATACCGATAATCAGCACTATTGCCGCAATAATGATTCCCCGGCGATGCATCGGCGGCAACGGGTCCATGAGGCGAAAGTTATCTGGTGCGTGCCAGATTTTCACCAGAGTTGGTTTTAGTTCAAAGCGCCCAGGCATGGTTTTCCTCCAGCTCCGCGTCGTGTTCCTCAATCATAGCGCAGTAATAAGCTAACGCTATGATGTCCGTGGTATTACCGCTGTTTTTGTATTCATGCGGATTATCCCTATTGTTTCTGTTTCCCTGGGATTTGTCACTCATCCCGCGACAAAGTTTTACCAGAAGAAGCGTGGCTGATATCCTGCCCGCTACTTTATACCCTAAGAAAGGAAATACGATGACCACCCCAACTTTTGACACCATCGAAGCGCAAGCAAGCTACGGCATTGGTTTGCAGGTA
>JAGZRY010000358.1 GCA_018381425.1 Haemophilus parainfluenzae | reverse complement strand
ATGTCCGTCAGGTTTATAACCCTCGATTAAGGTATTATTAGCCATTTTAAGTGCGCCACTTAATGTACCACCTGCTAGTTTGAGATAATCAAGCGTTGCTAATCGTGCAGTATTGATTGAGTTTTCAAAGTCGTAATTTGGGTCACCTACATAAATATCTACTTGGTGACGTCTGTTTGGCTTTTGAGTTAGTACTGCAAAATAGAACTTGCCATTGTAGTAAGCGATGTCTTCGATTTCCGTTTCACGATTGATTTCAATGATCTGTTTAACTGTACCAAATGGTGTACACTCTACAAGACTTCCTAACGTTGCGGACATGATTGCGCCATTCAACATGAAAGCACCGTTATTGTTCATATCCGGATAGACATAATCGACTTGGTAAGTCTTGAGCTTTTTGAACTCATCATTGTACAGATTAATAGTTCGTACTCTTTGGTTACCTGCGATAGGTACAATGGATACATAAGTCCTTGTAATCGGATCATAGTCAATGTTGAATACCTTTTCTTGCAATGTAATAGTATTTTCGATTGCCATAGTGTCAGCATTGATAACCGTTAAATTATTGCCGTTTTTAAGCCCATTTGTAAGGTAAATCTTATTGGTATACCGATTGTACGTCATAGTATTACAATGCCCTAAACGTTCAGAATCCGTGAATTTATAGGTACCTACTTTTTCAAATGTATCTGGATTTAATTCATAAAGGATTTGATTAGTACCTTCACTATTAATACAGGCAAGTACAAATACATTCTTTTTAGAATTGTAAGTAAACCCTTGGCATTGATTTACTTCCGCATCATACGTAATGTTTTTCACAAAGGCTATGTTTGATGCCCCTTTTAGCATTGGCATTTCTGTTGGATAATACGGCTTGATATTGGTATATACACCCATATCCATTACTGACCCCACTGTATTAAAGGTTAAATGTTCAGTTAGTTTGTATTGACCATTTGGCACCAATAATATTTTGTTAGCAAGATTATCATTAGCACGTTTAAATGCAGCAGTATCATCGGTGACGCCATCGCCAACTGCTCCGAAGTCTTTAACTGACACAATACCATTTAGCGATTCTTTTCCAATGTATTTAGCATCAGCTTCAGATTTGGTTACAATTCCTCTGCCACCGGGTATTGATATTTCTTCAGCTTTAGCAGCTGCTACCTCTGCACGTTTGGCTGCATCTTCCGCTTTCTTGGCATTACCTACACTAGCTATTTGTTTATTATTAATATCACTCTTGATGGCATCAGCTTTTGTAACTAAATCATTGATATTTTTCTTATCGGTTTCTGTTTGTGCCGCATATGCCTTTGTGTTATCTGCTAATTTTTGTGTTTTCTCAAACGTATCAGCACTTTGTATAAGCGCTGTATTTACAGTTGCTAATTTATCATCTACCGCTTGAGATAATGCATTAATATTGTCGTTAATGGCTGTTAGCTTTGTTGCATTGTCTTGCACTTCATTGGCTTTTTCCTCTGCCGTAGATGCAGCAGCAATTGCTTTTTTAGCAGCTTCAATGGAGTTATCTACAATATCACGTGTTACTTGATTTGGGTCTTCATCAGCGCCTACATTGATTTGTAATGTGCGATCCAATTGTTCTTTCATTTCCTGAAGAATTAGAATGACTTTATCACCCATACCTTCAATATGATTGTAGGGCCATTTATTGGCTAATTCTGTAGTTTGTGAAATTGGAGTTCGTCTGACTAAAACAACTTTATAAGTTGCCGGCAATGGTTCACCAATACTTGGATACGTTAAAGTTTTATTCTGTGCATCATATAAGATGTTCCCTGTTTGCTCCGTTTGTCGTCCATCTTCATCAACTAGAATAAGGTTAATGTCTTTAATATTATTAAAGTCATATGGCCAAATATAAGTCTTGTTAACCCCATCACATTGATATTGAACAACTGGATTGTTGACTTGTGGAATCACAATATCCCGCCTTTCTTTGCATATAAAGAGGACTACCTAAAACTAGGTAGTCCTTACTTTTATTTTTTCTTCTTCTTTTCTTTTTTAGTCTTTAAACGCTTGTCTAACAAAATTGACATGAATACATCTTCAACCTTGGCAT
>JAGZRY010000357.1 GCA_018381425.1 Haemophilus parainfluenzae | reverse complement strand
TCACGTTCCATATTGTTGACGATCCATTGGTGAATCAACTCAGCTTTTTTCAATGGATTGGTTTCAGTGCCTACAATCTTATCGGCGAACTGTTTCACAATACCATCTGTTTTAATATGTTGAGTCGGTTTTAAATATTCTTGTACATCAACAGAATAGTGAACGTCTTTTGGTGGCTTGTAATTCGTCAATGCACCTTTAATCATTGGTTCACGATCTTTGGTTTCAATCACCATCGTGATTTTTAAATCGCGTTTTTGTGCATCTTTATCCCAAGTAGCAAAGAGCGTTTTTGCACCATATTTGTTGTTTTCCGTTACATAGGCATCCAAATAGTTACCTTCAAAATGGATGGATTTTACCTGTTGATACTCACCATTAAACGGTAAAGGCACCCACAGATTCGCTTGTCCTTGCGAACCTTTTGGCGCAACTAAGTCATAGGTTTGAGTGAATTCATACAGATGAGAATCGGTATTGTAGTTTGGAATGTCGGTATTGGCGTAAGCCATGGAACATGCGGAGAGCACCGCAGTGGCGATAAGTTTCTTCATGAAAAGATCCTTCTAGTTAGTTAACAGTTAAAACTTAACACATTAGATAAACTAATTGTGGACAATGGTTATAGTAGCTCATTTTATTTTCTAGTCAATATTGCTTTTTTATTTCAGCCATTTAAGATTTGCTAAAGAAATTCGAAGTAAAATACCGTTTCTATTTTTATTGGACAGAATAATGACAAAACAAATTTTCACACAATCTCAACAACAAGAAGAGGAAGAAATTCTGCCTAAGCAGGAATTTTATAATGTTGAAACAACTATCGATAATGAACCTTTAGAAGGGGAGTTGTTGAATGAGCAATTTGAGCAAATTGTGAAGCCTAAATGGAGTGGTTGGAAAACGGCTTTGAAATTGACCGCACTTTTATTTTTAGGGGCGACGGTTGCGCAATCTGTTCAATGGATTTGGGATAGTTATCAAAATCAGCAATGGATTTACCTTGCTTTTGCCTTGGTGAGTTTTGTGGTGGTTGTGTTTGGTTTATCTGAAATCATCGCAGAATGGCGACGTTTGGTGAAACTCAAAAAGCGTTTGAATTTACAAGAACAAAGTCAGCGATTAATAGGTGAAAGTGCGGTTAAAAATCATCAAGTTTTTTCTGAACAGGATAGCGAGAAAGGAAGAGCCTTGTGTTTATCGATTGCCGATACCTTAAAATTGGATTCGCAACATCCCGCAATAGTCCAATGGGAAAAACAGCTGAATGAAAGTTATTCTGCTCGTGAAGTTACCCATTTATTTAGTAAGACGGTATTGCAAGCTTTTGATAACAAAGCGAAAAAACTGATTACGAAAATGGCAGCAGAATCAGCGGTGATTGTGGCAATCAGTCCTTTAGCCATTATTGATATGTTTTTTATTGCGTGGCGCAATATTCGTTTAATCAATAAAATTGCAGCGATTTATGGGATTGAGCTAGGATATTTTACTCGTCTTCGTTTGCTCAGAATGGTGTTCGTGAATCTTGCTTTTGCTGGTGCAACGGAGATTGTGCAGGATTTAGGAATGGATTGGCTTTCACAAGATATTACCGCGAAGCTTTCTGTGCGAGCAGCGCAAGGGATTGGCGTGGGATTATTGACGGCTCGATTGGGCATTAAGGCTATGGAGTTTTGTCGTCCACTGGCATTTGATAAAGCAGAAAAGCCAAAGCTTTCTCATGTGCAAAAAGAATTGCTGACGGTGATGAAAGATACTGTACTAGGTAAGAATAAACTGAAAGACAAAGAAGAAGTGTAATAAAAAAGTGCGGTTAAAATTGACCGCACTTGTTGTATAAAGGATATGATTAAAGTCCCGCTTTCAAGCTTGCTTCAATAAAGCGGTCGAGATCGCCATCCAGTACGGCTTGTGTATTACGATTTTCAACGCCTGTGCGGAGATCCTTAATACGTGCATCATCTAACACATAAGAACGAATTTGGCTACCCCAACCGATATCAGATTTATTATCTTCCATCGCTTGTTTGTCCGCATTTTTCTTTTGTAACTCAAGCTCATACAATTTCGCTTTTAACTGCTTCATGGCTTGATCTTTATTTTTGTGTTGAGAACGATCGTTTTGACATTG
>JAGZRY010000356.1 GCA_018381425.1 Haemophilus parainfluenzae | reverse complement strand
TTTTGTTTTAACTTTATCGGTGACGGGTTGCGTGATGCACTCGATCCGAAAGATAGATAGGAGCGAACCATGAATCCTTTATTAGATGTAAAAAATCTCTACGTTCGCTTCAAAACACCTGATGGTGTCGTCACAGCAGTGAATGACTTAAACTTCACGCTGAATGCAGGAAGCACGCTGGGCATCGTAGGCGAAAGTGGTTCAGGCAAGTCACAAACAGCCTTTGCTTTAATGGGTTTATTGGCAGCCAACGGTGAAGTGGACGGCTCTGCCATTTTTGAAGGGAAAGAATTAGTTAATTTACCGAATGCTGAATTGAATAAAATCCGCGCCGAGCAAATTTCCATGATTTTCCAAGATCCCATGACGTCACTCAACCCATACATGAAAATCGGTGAACAACTCATGGAAGTGCTGCAATTGCACAAAGGTTACGATAAACAAACTGCCTTTGCCGAATCCGTGAAAATGTTAGATGCAGTTAAAATGCCGGAAGCCAAAAAACGCATGGGCATGTATCCGCACGAATTTTCAGGCGGTATGCGTCAACGGGTGATGATTGCGATGGCCTTACTATGTCGCCCGAAATTACTCATTGCAGATGAACCAACAACCGCTTTGGATGTGACGGTTCAAGCACAAATCATGACTTTGTTAAATGAGTTAAAACGCGAATTTAATACTGCGATTATTATGATTACCCATGATCTTGGCGTGGTGGCTGGTATCTGCGATCAAGTCATGGTGATGTATGCTGGTCGAACCATGGAATACGGCACTGCAAAACAAATTTTCTATCATCCGACTCATCCTTATTCCATTGGCTTAATGGATGCAATTCCTCGCTTAAACGGCAATGAAGAACACTTGGTAACCATTCCTGGCAATCCACCGAATTTATTGCATTTGCCAAAAGGTTGTCCGTTCTCACCTCGTTGCCAATTTGCTACCGAACAATGCCAAACTGCGCCAAAACTGACTACATTTAATCACGGTCAATTACGTAATTGTTGGTTACCCGCGGAGAAATTTAACCTATGACAATCTCAAACAACAAAGAATTACTCCTTGAAGTCAATCACTTAGGCGTCAGTTTTAAAATTAAAAATGAGAAATCCCTGTTCTTCGCCAAACCGCAAACCTTAAAAGCGGTGAAGGATGTCTCTTTTAAACTTTACGCAGGTGAAACCCTCGGCGTAGTAGGTGAATCTGGTTGCGGTAAATCCACACTTGCTCGCGCCATTATCGGTTTAGTCGAAGCGAGTGAAGGGGAAATCTTGTGGCTTGGTAAAAATTTACGAAAACAATCAGCGAAACAATGGAAAGAAACGCGCAAAGATATCCAAATGATTTTCCAAGATCCGCTCGCCTCTCTCAATCCGCGAATGAATATTGGTGAAATCATTGCTGAGCCATTAAAGATCTACCAACCGCACTTAAGTGCCGCTGAAGTGAAAGAAAAAGTACAAGCAATGATGTTGAAAGTTGGGCTTTTACCAAACTTGATTAACCGCTATCCGCATGAGTTTTCTGGTGGCCAATGTCAGCGTATCGGTATCGCTCGTGCGTTAATCATTGAGCCGAAAATGATCATTTGTGATGAGCCTGTTTCTGCGTTGGACGTGTCCATTCAGGCACAAGTAGTGAATTTATTAAAATCCCTACAAAAAGAAATGGGGCTTTCCTTAATTTTCATCGCCCATGACTTAGCGGTGGTAAAACACATTTCTGACCGCGTGTTGGTGATGTATTTAGGCAATGCGATGGAATTAGGCAGCGATGAGGAAGTATATAACAATACCAAACATCCTTATACCAAAGCCTTAATGTCTGCAGTTCCGATTCCCGATCCAAAATTGGAACGCAATAAATCCATCGAATTACTTGAAGGTGATTTGCCTTCCCCAATTAATCCGCCATCAGGTTGCGTATTTCGTACTCGCTGCCTGAAAGCTGATGAAAATTGTACGAAACAAAAACCACCTTTCACCAGCCAAAACAACAGCCATTTTGTGGCTTGTTTAAAAGTCTTATAAAACAAAAAGTGCGGTTAAAATGATCTGACCCCAAAAAGTTAGACTGTTATTTAAAGGATTGTTTTCGATATTGTATCGGACTCAGTCCTTTTAATTTTAGTT
>JAGZRY010000355.1 GCA_018381425.1 Haemophilus parainfluenzae | reverse complement strand
CAACCTGAGTGGAATAGAATGCAATGGAATGGAATGGAATAAACACGAATGAAATGGAATTAAATGGAATGGAATGGAATGGCATGGCATGGCATGGAATGGAATGGAATGGAATGGAATGGATTCTAATGGAATGGAAAAAAATGGAATGGATTGGAATCAACCTGAGTGGAATGCAATGGAATGGAATGAAATGGAATGTAATGGAATCGAATTTAATTGAAAGGAATGGAATCAACACGAGTAGAAAGGAAAGGAATGGAATGGAATGGAATGGAATGGAAAGGAATCAACCCGAGTGAAATGCAATGAAATTGAATAGAATGGAATGGAATGGAATGGAATGGAATGGAGTCAAACCGATTGGAATGGAATGGAATGGAATGGAATGGAATGGAAAGGAATGGAAAGGAATGGAATGGAATGCAACTGAAAGTATTGGAATGAACCCGTGTGGAATGGAATGGGAAGAATTGAGTGGATTGAAATGAAATGAAATGGAATGGAATGGATTGAAATGAAATGAAATGGAATGCAATGGAATGGAATGGAGTCAACCCGAGTGGAATGGAATGTAATGGAATGAATTAGAATGGAATGGAATGGAATGGAATAGAATGGAATGCAACGGAATGGAATAAAATGCAATGGAATTGTATGGAATCAACCAGAATGGAATGGAATGCAATGGAATCGAATGGAGTGAAATCAACAAGAATGGAATGGAATGGAATGGAATGGAAAGGAGTGGAAAGGAATCAACCAGATTGGAATGGAATGGAATTGAATGGAATGGAATGGAATCATCCCGAGTGGAATGGAATGGCATGGAATGGAATGTAATGGAAAGCCGAGTGGAATGCAATGGAATGCAAAGGAATGGAATAGAATCCACCACATTGGAATGGAATGGAAGGGTATAGAATGGAATGGAATGGAGAGGAAAGGAATGGCAAGGAACGGAATGGAATGGAAAGGAATGGAATTAACACGAATGGAATGGAATGAATTGGAATTGAATGGAATTGAATAAAATTGAATGGAATGGAATCAACTCTAGTGGAATGGAATGGAATGGAATGAAATGGAGTGGAATGGATCGGAATGGAATGGAATGGAATCAACCCAAATGGAATGGAATGGAATGGAATTGTACTGATTGCGATGGAATCAATCCGCATGAAATGGTATGGAATGGAATGGAATGTACTGGAGTCAACCAGACTGAAATGGAAAGGAATGGTATAGAATGGAATCAACCCGAGTGGAATGGAATGGAATGGAATGGAATGGAATGGAATGGAATGGAATGGAATAGAATGGAATGGAACGGAATGGAATCAACAAGAAAGGAATGGAATGGAAAGGAATGGTATGGAATCAACACGAATGGAACGGAATGGAATTGAATCAACCCTAATGGAATGGAGAGGAATGGAATGGAATGGAAGGGAATGGAAGGGAATGGAATGGAATGGATCATTTGAATGGAATGGAATGGAATGGAATGGAATGAAATGGAAAGGAATGGAAAGGAATGGAATCAACAAGGGTGGAATAAAATGGAATGGTATGGAAATGAATGGAATCAACAAGGGTGGAATGGACTTGAATGGAATGGAATGGAATAGAATGGAATGGAACCAAGCTGTGTGGAATGGAATGGAATGAAATGGAATGGATTGCGCAGGAATGAAATGGAATGGAATGGAGTCAACCCGATTGGAATGCAACGGAATTGAATGGAATGGAGTGGAATGGAATGCAATGGAATGGAATGGAAAGGCATGGAATCGAACAGATTGGAATGGAATGGAAGGGAATGGAATGGAATGGAAGTGAATGGAATGGAATGGAATGGAGTGGAATGGAATGGAATGGAATCAAACCGAGTGGAATGGAATGGAATGGAAAGAAAGGAATGGAATGAACCCGTTTGGAATGGAATGGAATGTAATGGAAAGGAATGAAATGGAATGGAATGGATTGGAATGGAATGAAACGGTACGGGAACTAATGGAATGGAATCAACCCAAGTGGAATGGAATGGAATGGAATGGAATAGAATGGAATGGAATGGATTGGAAATGAATGGAATGTTATGGAATGGAATCAACCAGAATGGAATGCAATGGAATGCA
>JAGZRY010000354.1 GCA_018381425.1 Haemophilus parainfluenzae | reverse complement strand
GAGTATTGTGGACGACGACGTGCTTTGTGTAAACCAACTTTTTTACGTTCAACGCGACGTGCGTCACGAGTAACGAAGCCAGCTGCACGAAGAGCAGGACGTAAAGTCTCATCATATTCCATTAATGCACGAGTGATACCGTGACGGATTGCACCCGCTTGACCAGAAATACCACCACCTTTAACAGTAATGTATAGGTCTAATTTATCAGTTAATTCCACTAATTCTAACGGTTGACGTACGATCATACGAGCTGTTTCGCGACCGAAATATACGTCTAATTCACGTTGGTTGATAGTGATTTTACCACTGCCCGGTTTGATAAATACACGAGCTGAAGAGCTTTTGCGGCGACCAGTGCCGTAGTTTTGATTCTCTGCCATTTCCTAAACCTCGTGATTAAATGTCTAATACTTGTGGTTGTTGTGCTGCGTGTTGGTGTTCTGCACCCGCATACACTTTTAATTTACGGAACATTGCACGGCCTAATGGACCTTTTGGCAACATACCTTTAACCGCAATTTCAATCACCGCTTCAGGACGGCGAGCGATCATTTCTTTGAAAGTCGCTTGTTTGATACCACCTACATAGCCAGTGTGCCAGTAGTAAAGCTTATCTGTTTCTTTACGACCAGTTACTGCCACTTTGTCTGCATTGATAACGATGATGTAATCACCAGTATCTACGTGTGGAGTGTACTCAGCCTTGTGTTTACCACGAAGACGGCGTGCTAATTCAGTAGCTAAACGACCTAAAGTTTTACCTGTCGCATCTACCACATACCAGTCACGTTTTACTGTTTCCGGTTTTGCTACAAAAGTTTTCATTAATTAATTACCAAAATATAAGTTTGATACCCAGTGTTCCATATTGTCTGAAACACAACCATTGATCTTAATCTCCACCCCTTCGAGTGTGATCTCGATAAAATAATGCACGGTGGGAATCCGTGCATTTACAGGGTCGGCGCATTATACCTATTTTTAGAAAAAATGCTAACTTTTTGTGCAAATAAATTGATTTTCTTTTAAAACACAACGCACAACAAATAATCATTAATTTCATTCATCATTTTGATGAAATCATTGAAATTGACGCATGTTAGTTCTTATCTTATGATAAGTGCATTCTAATGAAAACGTAAAAAGGTATGCTATGAGCTACGCAAAAGAAATTAACACATTAAATCAACATCTTGCCGACATTAACAAAAAAATTAATGTCTCCTTTGAGTTCTTTCCGCCTAAAAATGAAAAAATGGAAAGCATGCTTTGGAATTCTATCCATCGCTTAAAAGTATTAAATCCTAAATTTGTTTCCGTGACTTATGGCGCAAACTCTGGCGAACGTGATCGTACGCATAGCATCGTAAAAGCCATTAAAGCAGAAACAGGCATAGAAGCCGCACCACATTTAACAGGTATTGATGCAACACCTGAAGAATTAAAAGAAATAGCAAAAGATTATTGGGATAGCGGTATTCGTCGCATTGTGGCATTACGCGGTGATGAGCCAAAAGGCTATGCGAAAAAACCTTTCTATGCGGCTGATTTAGTTGAACTACTCCGCTCCGTAGCTGATTTTGATATCTCAGTTGCAGCATACCCAGAGGTTCATCCTGAAGCAAAATCAGCACAAGCAGATTTAATCAATTTGAAACGTAAAATTGACGCAGGTGCTAACCATGTCATTACTCAATTCTTCTTTGATATTGACAGTTATCTTCGCTTTCGTGATCGCTGTGCATCCATTGGTATTGAGGCTGAAATTGTTCCAGGTATTCTACCTGTTACTAATTTCAAGCAACTGCAAAAAATGGCATCATTTACGAATGTAAAAATTCCAGCATGGTTGGCTAAAGCGTATGAAGGATTAGATGATGATCCTACTACTCGCAATCTCGTCGCGGCGAGTGTGGCAATGGATATGGTAAAAATCCTTTCTCATGAAGGTGTGAATGACTTCCACTTCTATACATTAAATCGTAGCGAACTCACGTATGCGATTTGTCACACATTAGGCATTCGCCCTAAAACAAATCCATAAAAGAAAAGTGCGGTTAAAATTGATCTGACCCCAAAAAGTTAGACTGTTATTTAAAGGATTGTTTTCGATATTGTATCGGACTCAGTCCTTTTAATTTTAGTT
>JAGZRY010000353.1 GCA_018381425.1 Haemophilus parainfluenzae | reverse complement strand
GCAACAATTATTAGATGTGGGCTTTGATTACTATAATCTGCCTTCCTCTGATGGCTCGCATTATTGGTCGGATAATGTAGCGTATGAATTTACCTTAGCGGAAATTGATCGCATTGAAGATGCTACCAACGAATTGCATGCAATGTGTATGGATTTTGTTGCCGATGAAGTGAAACAAGGTGATTATGCGCATTATCGCTTCACCGATTTACAGAAAAATCTGATTGAACAAACATGGGATAAAAACGTACCGCACTTATATGGCCGTTTTGATTTTGGTTATGACGGCGAAAACCTCAAAATGTTTGAATACAATGCCGACACGCCAACTTCCCTGCTTGAAGCTGCCGTGGTGCAATGGCAATGGTTAGAGCAAATTGAAGGCTTAGCACATCGTGACCAATTCAATTGGATTCACGAAGAATTACTCAATCGCTTTCAGTTTATTCAACAGCAAACAGGGCTAAACGATTTCCATTTTAGTGCTATGCAAGAAGCGGGCCGTGAAGATTGGGGCAATATCGATTACTTGGCGGATGTGGCTTACAACGCAGGTTGGCATATTCATCAACTCGCTATTGAAGACGTGGGCTATGATAAAGACAGTCAGCAATTCCTCGATCTGAATAATCAACCTATTGATTGTTTATTTAAGCTCTATCCGCTTGAATGGATGACTACGACAGAATATGCACCACACATGCTTAATTCATCCACCACTTTTATTGAGCCAGCGTGGAAATTACTATTAAGCAATAAAGTGCTATTAGCGAAATTGTGGCAAAAGCACACAAATCACCCATTATTACTACCTGCTTACTTTAGTAAACATGATATTACCGATCGTCAATCAATATGGGTGAAAAAACCGACGTTGGGCCGTGAAGGCGCCAATGTTTCTTACTATGAAAAACGTAATGGTCTGGAATTTGCTGCCAAAGGCAGCGAACATTCTGCCTTTTACGATCAGGCAGGCTACATCTATCAACAAAAATTTGAACTACCGAATTTTGATGGTATGTATCCAATGATTGGTTCTTGGATAGTAGGTGATGTGGCATGTGGCATCGGATTGAGAGAAGATTTTACCCCGGTTACCGGCAATGATAGCCACTTCATTCCGCATTACTTTGTGGAATAAAAACAACGCAAAAACTGACCGCACTTAACAGAGAATAAGGAGATAAATATGTATCCATTTAGTTTTCAAAACCCTACTCGCATTGAATTTGGCCTCGATAAAGAAAAAGAGATGGGTAAATATATGCACGAATACGGTGCAAAAAAGGTTTTAATTATCTATGGTAGTGAGCGTGTCAAACAATCCGGCTTATTTGAAGATGTAGCGAAAAGCTTGCGCGAGCATGGCATTGAATACATTGAATGTGGTGGGGTGAAAAGTAACCCGACAATCAGCAAAGTCCGTGAAGCCGTTGCAATGGCGAAAGCCTTTGGTGCAGACAGTGTGTTGAGTATTGGCGGAGGCTCTTGCCTTGATAGTGCGAAAGCGATCGCGGCAGGTGCGTGCTATGACGGTGATACTTGGGATTTCTTCAAAGGCACATCGGTGCAAAAAGCGTTGATGATTTTTGATGTAATCACCCTTGCGGCAACAGGCAGTGAAATGAACTGGGGAGCCGTCATTACCAATGAAGAAACGCAGCAAAAATATTCAATTCACAGCAATCATTTATTCCCAAAAGTATCAGTCATTAATCCGAAATTGCAAGCGACCGTCAGCCGTGATTATTTAGTGTATTCTGCTGCAGATATTATTGCTCATTCTATTGAAGCCTATTTCACGGCAGAATATCGTCCTGAAATTATTGATTTCTTAGTAGAAAGTAATATTAAAACCGTTATCCGTACGACTGAAATCCTGCTCAATGATCCACAAGATCTCAATGCTCGTGGCGAATTTGCCTGGGCGGCTACACTTGCGTTGAATGGTTTAACTCATTTAGGTATCTCACCTTACGGTTTCCCAAATCATATGATTGAGCATTCCATGAGTGCGATTTCAGATGTGCCACATGGCGCAGGGCTCTCTGTAATTATGCCTGCGTGGATGCAATGGTATCAATCTCAAAGACCTGCTCAATTCAAACGATTTGCTAAAGAAATATTTGGCTTAGATAAGGCTGAAGAGGGT
>JAGZRY010000352.1 GCA_018381425.1 Haemophilus parainfluenzae | reverse complement strand
TCGTCTTAGACAAAGCACAATGGGTTAAAGCAAAGGAAGCTGAATTTCCGCTTTCACAATTTAAAGAAAACATTCAAAAATCTGACCGCTCTTTTTATGCGTTGGCTAAAGGAACCCATCAAAAGCCCGCTTATATTTTGGAATGCAAGAAAGCTTCACCTTCTAAAGGATTAATTCGTGATGAATTTAATTTAGATGAAATCGCCAATGTATATAAACATTATGCATCAGCGGTTTCTGTGCTAACGGATGAGAAATACTTCCAAGGTAAATTTGACTATTTGCCGCAAGTACGTGACGTTGTCTCACAACCTGTATTGTGCAAAGATTTTATGATCAGCGAATATCAGGTGTATCTTGCGCGCTACTATCAAGCTGATGCTATTTTATTGATGCTTTCAGTAGTTAATGATGAAACCTATCGCGTACTGGCTGATCTTGCACATTCTCTCGGCATGGGCGTATTGACAGAAACCAGTAACGAGGAAGAGTTTGAACGCGCTCTTGCATTAGGTGCAAAAATTATCGGAGTCAACAATCGTAATCTTCACGATCTCACCGTTGATTTAAACCGCGTAGTAGAACTTACACAAAAATATGCCGAGCACATTCCTACTGATGCACGTATTATCAGTGAATCGGGTATTTATAATCACAGCCAAATTCGTGATTTGCAAAAAGTGGCACATGGCTTTTTAATCGGCAGCAGCCTAATGGGCAGTGCTGATTTAAATAATGCTGTGCGTGAAGTGATTTTTGGAGAAAATAAAGTATGCGGTTTAACTCGCACGCAAGATGTCAAAGAGGTTTACGCAAACGGGGCATTATACGGCGGCTTAATTTTCGTCGAACATTCAAAACGCTGTGTGAGCCTACGTCAAGCCCAAGAATTAGTGACAGCATCACCTCTTCGTTTTGTGGGTGTATTCCAGAATCAAGAGATTGATTTTATTGTAAAAATCGCTAAACAATTGCAGCTTTATGCTGTTCAGCTACACGGTTCAGAAACTGCTGAATTTATTACCTCACTTCGTCATCAACTGCCTGAGGAAACTCAAATTTGGAAAGCCATTTCAGTCGATACTGAGGCACAAAGTGCGGTTGATTTTACGTATGATTTAAATATCGCACGCTATATTTTCGATAGCCAATCTGCTAATCAACAAGGTGGCACAGGAAAAACCTTTAATTGGTCACTCATTCCTGAAAACTTGAAACACAAAATTATTTTGGCTGGTGGCATTTCACCTGACAATATTGAACAAGCCATTAAGCAAGGTTGCCTAGGGGTTGATCTCAATTCTGGTGTAGAAACTGCCGCTGGCGTAAAAGATAGTGAAAAAGTGCGGTCAGTTTTTAAGACGATTTTATCAAATTAATCTGATTGCTAAGGGGAAGCATTATGCAAAGAACAGCGTTAGTAACCGGCGCAACTGCCGGATTTGGTGCGGCAATTTGTCACACACTCATTGAAAATGGCTATCGTGTAATTGGCACGGGACGTCGTGTAGCTCGTTTAGAACAATTACAGCAAGAATTAGGTGAAAACTTCCACTTTCTTGCCTTTGATATTTCAGATCGCCAGGCAACAGAAGATGCTTTCCATTCCCTCCCCGCTAATTGGCAATCCATTGATTTATTGGTGAATAATGCAGGTTTAGGATTAGGCTTAGAAAGTGCAGATAAAGCGAGTTTAGACGATTGGATGCAAATGATTGATACCAATATAAAAGGACTCGTCACCATCACTCGTCTTGTGTTACCACAAATGGTAGAACGTAATTCAGGCCATGTTATTAATTTAGGCTCAATTGCAGGTACTTATCCTTATCCAGGTGGCAATGTATATGGTGGCACTAAAGCTTTTATAAAACAATTTAGTTTAAATCTTCGAGCCGATCTTGCTGGTACACAAATTCGCGTGTCCAATGTTGAACCCGGTCTTTGTGGTGGAACTGAATTTTCTAATATCCGCTTTAAAGGTGATGATGCCCGAGCTAAAAAACTCTATGAAAATGTAGAATATGTCAGCCCACAAGATATTGCTAATATTGTTTTATGGCTCAATCAACAACCTGAACATGTCAATATTAATCGCATTGAAGTGATGCCTACTGCACAAACCTTTGCACCACTTAATGTCGCAAGAATTCAA
>JAGZRY010000351.1 GCA_018381425.1 Haemophilus parainfluenzae | reverse complement strand
CATTTGATTTACGTCAGTGAAGAATTCAGGTAACGCATCTTTACGCACGGTGTATGGGTGTAATTCCACTTTGTATTGTGCGAGTTCTTTCACTAATGGAGTGTACACGATGTTGCCTGGTTTAGATTTTTCTTTATCCACTAACATGTACCAGCCTGGGCCAACACCATCAGCATATTTCACCACTTCTGCCATTGCACCTGGTTTGAACATCCAATCGTAATCGTAGTTCACCCATTTGCCTTTCGCGTCTTTTTCTTCAGTTTCATGCCAGTCGGTATATGCCACTAATTGAACAAGTTTTAAATCCATGCCCATTTTTGGTAGCAATTCGTTTTTGATACGTTTTAACTCATTGAAGTCGAAGGTTTGTAAGTAAACCATGTCAGATTTCTTGTCGTAACCGTATTTTTTCAACACTTTAAGGGTTTCAACTGCAATGTCTTTGCCATTTTGGTGGTGGAACCAAGGTGCTTTGATTTCAGGGTAGATACCCACTTTTTTACCGGTAGATTTTTCTAAACCTTGGATAAATTCTAACTCATCTTCAAAAGTATGGATTTTGAAGTGTGATTTCCAAAGTGGGAAACGGCCTGGATATACTGCAACTTGTTTACCATCTTTAGTTTCAAAGTTTTCAGTCATATTTAAACTTTGAATTTCTTTTAAGGTGAAGTCGATTACGTAGTAACGACCATCTTTACGATGACGATTTGGGAATTTTTTCGCCACGTCAGTTAAACCATCTAAGAAGTGGTCATGGATAACCACTAAACGACCGTCTTTTGTCATCGCTAAGTCTTGTTCTAAGTAGTCTGCATGTTGTGCGAATGCAAGCGCTTTAGACTCAAGTGTATGCTCTGGTAAGTAACCACTTGCACCACGGTGAGCAATGATAATTTTGTCTGATTTCATAGTGTCCACAGAAGAGTGAGCGCTACATCCTGCAAGTACGCCTGCAGCTAATAAAGAAAGCGCTAAAGTTTTGAGTTTCATAAGCATTTCTCCTTGAAAGTGCGGTTAAAGATTCAGTTGTTTTTTGTAATAAAAAAGGCGGCAAGCCTTCGCCTGTCGCCTTTAATTTATGGATTATTTAGTACCGTAGGTATCGCCTAATCTTGCTTTGTGTTTACCTTCTTCAACCATTACGATGAAGAGTAATAACACCGCTAAGACACCACCACCGATCATGACGTAGAAACCGCCGTCCCAGCCGTAGTGTTGTGCTGCCCAACCGATAACAGCTGAAGCTGATACAGTACCACCTAAGTAACCGAATAAACCGGTGAAACCTGCTGCTGTACCTGCTGCTTTTTTTGGTGCAAGCTCAAGCGCGTGTAAGCCGATTAACATTACAGGACCGTAGATTAAGAAGCCGATTAAGGTCATTAATACGAAGTCAGTTAATTGATATGGGTTTTCATACCAAGCTGCATAGTTTGCAAGCTCTGCTTCAGGTGTAGCTGGGTTCATCCAGTATGCCACTACAGCTGCTGTAGTTAAGATCATGAAGATGAAACCAGTTAAACCACGTTTACCTTTGAAGACTTTATCTGATACCCAACCACATAATAATGTACCTGGAACCGCTGCTAATTCATAGATTGTGTAGGCCCATGCGGTACCTTTGATGTTGAAGTGTTTCACTTCACTTAAGTAAACCGGAGACCATTTTAATACGCCGTAGCGGATTAAGTATACGAATACGTTAGCAATCGCAATGTACCATAACAATTTGTTTTTCAATACATAAGTTACGAAGATTTCTTTTGTGCTTAAATCGTTTTCGTAAGTTTTTTCGTTATAGTCATCTGGGTAGTCATTACGCCATTTTTCGATTGACGGTAAACCACAAGATTGTGGAGTATCACGCATGACGAAGTAAACAGGAATTGCACAGATCATTGCAGCAATACCAGGATAGTAGAGAGATTGTTGCCAAATGTCTTTTGCTTGTGCTTCAACGCCGTGAGTTCTGAAGAAGACAGCACTTGCTAATAGCACCATTGCACCTGGCATCATACCACCGATGTTGTGCGCGGTATTCCAGATAGATACGATAGTACCGCGTTCTGATTTAGACCACCAGTGTACCATTGTACGACCACATGGAGGCCAACCCATACCTTGGAACCAACCATTTAAGAAGATCATTA
>JAGZRY010000350.1 GCA_018381425.1 Haemophilus parainfluenzae | reverse complement strand
TGCGAATTGACGATAAAAATCACCGTCGCAATAAAAAATAAACTCAGAAAAATACTTGGAATCATAATAAATAAATTTGATTAAATGTTATTTGACACTTTCAGCCACTAAACGCTGAATCAGCTTTAAATTGGCTGGTGGGAATTGCCCTGCATCAAGCTCACTTTGTTCAAGCCAAAAACCTTCCTGACCTTCTCGACCAAACGGCTCGCCAATCCATTCAGTGACCAGATAAAAACTAAAATCTAAAATTTTGGTTGGATATTCAAATTGAAAACGTTCGTACAGCTCAGCATTTAAAATGTGAATGCCAATCTCTTCTTCCAATTCTCTTTTTAAAGCTTCTTCAGGTGTTTCACCTGCATCAACTTTGCCACCTGGAAATTCTAATGCTTGCGCAAAATCTTGCCCTTCTAAACGCTGGGTCAAATATAGCTGCCCAAATTCATTACGAATAATCCCTGCCGCAACTTGAATGATAGGCTTACTCATCGTTTTTCCTTATCTCGAAAGTAGAAAGAGCGGTCATTTTTAGCGGTGTTTTAAACACGCAAAAATTTAACCGCTCTTTACCTTAACTAAGCATATCGGGCTTTACTGCCGTGACAATGCTTGTATTTTTTACCTGACCCACAAGGACAAGGTTCATTACGTCCAATATGACGATCAGAATAGTCCTCGCTTTGAGCTTGCTCTGTATTTTCATCTACAGGTTGATGTGTTAATGCTTCACGTTCAGCCATTTCCTGACGTGCACGTTCCGCTTCTTCAATCTCTTCCTGTGTACGGACTTTCACGCGAGTAAGTGTCGTAATCACATGATGTTTTAAAGAATCCAACATTTCAGTAAACATACGGAAAGATTCTTTTTTGTACTCTTGTTTTGGATCTTTTTGCGCATAACCACGTAAATGGATACCTTGACGTAAATAGTCCATTGCCGCCAAGTGCTCTTTCCAAAGCTCATCAAGAGTTTGTAACATCACACCTTTTTCGAAATGACGCATGGTTTCTTCACCCGCAAGCGCTTCTTTCGCTTTGTATTCATCTTCGGCTTCTTGAATAATGCGCTCACGCAAGTTTTCTTCATGAAGATTGTTATTTTCTTCTAACCAATGTTCAATTGGTAACTCAAGACCAAACTCTTGCGCTAAACGCTCTTCTAAGCCTTTAATATCCCATTGTTCTTCCAATGATTGTGGCGGAATATATTGGTCAATCACATCATTAAATACATCGCTGCGAATTGCTTTGATAGTCTCTGAAATATCATCGTTATCGAGCAAGTAATTACGTTGTTCGTAAATTGCATGACGTTGGTCGTTAGCCACATCATCATATTCAAGCAAGTTTTTACGACCATCAAAGTGGAAGGCTTCTACTTTCGCTTGCGCCGATGCAATCACTTTAGCGAGAAGTTTAGACTCCATCGCTTCACCTGGTTGGGTGAAGGCTTTACGCATCATATTTAATTTACCTTCATTCAGATAAATACGCATTAAGCCATCTTCCAAAGAAAGGTAGAAACGTGAAGAACCTGGGTCACCTTGACGACCTGAACGACCACGCAACTGGTTATCAATACGGCGTGATTCATGACGTTCTGTCCCGATAATGTGTAAGCCACCAGCTTGCATCACGATCTCGTGATTTTTCTCCCACTCAGCTTTAAGTGCCTCAATTTGCTCTGGAGTTGGGTTCTCTAATTTTGCCGCTTTTGCTTTCCAGTTACCACCGAGGATAATATCGGTACCACGACCCGCCATGTTAGTTGCAATGGTTACTGCACCTGGCGCCCCTGCTTCCGCAACAATTTCCGCTTCTTGTGCGTGGAATTTTGCATTCAATACGTTGTGTTTGATACCCGCTTTATCTAACGCTTGAGAAAGCATTTCAGATTTTTCAACTGATACGGTACCGACAAGAACTGGTTGATTGCGAGCGACACAGTCTTTGATATCTTCAATAATTGCATTGAATTTGTATTCTTCATTCTCAAACATGACGTCCGTACGATCATCACGAATCATTGGACGATTGGTTGGGATAACGACAGTTTCCAAACCATAAATTTGTTGGAATTCAAAGGCTTCGGTATCTGCTGTACCAGTCATACCCGCTAATTTGTCATAAAGACGGAAGTAGTTTTGGTAAGAAATC
>JAGZRY010000349.1 GCA_018381425.1 Haemophilus parainfluenzae | reverse complement strand
TCTAACACGCCTTCATATATTCAAGACAGCAAGCTATTGTTGCTTTATCAGACAGAGTTAAAATTGAAAAGTTCCTTATGTATAAAAAATTTCAAAAAAATTAACGGACATTCGTTTTCTGCACATCTTGGATATATTCAACCATCGCTTGTACTTCGGCATCGTCTGATTGACTGCCATTAAAAAACCACGAAAAAAGTTGTAAATCCGTGGCGGCAAGTAAACGAATAAAAATATCTTTTTTGTCGTCAGTCAGTTGGTCAAAATGCGCTTTATAAAAAGGCATGATGATTTTATCCAACTCAAGCATACCTCGACGACAATCCCATTCAATGCGGAGTTTATTGTATTTATCCATAATTTCTCCCTAAATCATTGTAATTATACCTGATAAATGAAAAGTGCGGTTAAAAATTACCGCACTTTTTTAATCAAAGAATTGGCTATTCTGTCGCCTTTGGTTTAATCACCGCGTAAACCACACCGGTTAATAATGCCCCCGTTGCAATTGCACCTAAGTAGAGTAATGGTTCTGAAACAAACGGAATGACAAATAAACCACCATGTGGTGCTTGCAGAGAAATATTTAATGCCATAGAAATGGCACCTGCAGTTGCTCCACCGATCACCGAGCTAATAATCACACGCAATGGATCGGCAGCCACAAACGGTAACGCCCCTTCAGAGATAAAGCACAAGCCTAAGACAAAAGAAGCTTTACCTGCATCACGTTGATTACGGGTAAATTTACTGCGAGCAATCCAAGTTGCAATCGCCATCCCAATTGGCGGCACCATACCAGCAGCCATTGCGGCGGCCATTGGGGTGTGAACTTGAGAGGCCAACATTCCCACAGAGAACGTATAAGCTGCTTTGTTTACTGGACCGCCCATATCAATACACATCATGGCACCGATAATCGCACCTAAGACCATCGCATTGACTTCCCCCATGGATTTTAACCAATCGCTTAAGGTGGTCATAATTTGTGAAACCGGTGGGTTAATCACATAAATCATGGCAAGGCCAACAATCAAGGTACCAAAGAGCGGGAGAATTAAAATCGGTTTTAAGGAGGTTAAACTCGCCGGCAATTTAATGGTTGCATTTAATCCTTTCACCACATAACCCGCTAAGAAACCCGCAATGATCCCACCTAAAATCCCAGCGCCCGCTGTGGTGGCTAACATGCCGCCAATAAGACCTACCGCAAGCCCTGGACGGTCTGCGATAGAAAAGGCCACATAGCCGGCAAATACTGCAATCATCAGATGGAATGCTGCACCGCCGCCGATATCCATTAAGGCTTTTGGAATACCATGAAAAATTGTTTCATCTTTGAAGGCTTCGATACCAAACATAAAGGAAATCGCGATTAATAAACCACCAGCAACCACCAACGGCAACATGTGCGACACACCAGTCATCAAATGTTTATAAACACCTTTTTTCTCACCGCTTTCTTCTGATTTCGCAGAAGATTTTGCTGCGCCACCTTCGTAAATTTTCGCTTCTTTAAATGCCTTATCAAATTCCTGTGCGGTTTTCTTTAACGCTAAACCGGTCGAAGTACGATACATCGGTTTTCCTTGGAACTTATCTAACGGCACATCAATATCGGCTGCAACAAAGACTAAATCTGCTGCAGCAACTTCTTCAGGAGTAATTTCATTACCTGCGCCCACTTGACCACGCGTTTCGACTTTTACCTGCCAACCTTGTTTTTTTGCATAGGTTTCAATGGCTTCAGCAGACATAAAGGTATGCGCAACCCCCGTCGGGCAAGCTGTCACCGCGACAATATTTTTGACGCCAGAAACACCGCCAAATCCAACCGCACTTTGAGCGGATTGAACATAGTCCACTGCTTGATTGAGTGCATTCGTCAGCGTGACTTCAGGTGAAGCAATCGCCGCATCTTCATTGACTAAAAAGACTTTTTTGCCCACAAGTTCAGCAGAGTTTGGCAAACTAGATCCGAAAACAATCACTAAATCCGCCTCTTTGGCTTGCTCAACCACAGTATGATTGGCTTTTTTCGCTGCCATGCTTAATGCTTGGCGAAGTAAATAGGCTTTTGCCGCACCAATTTGCGGAGATTGAGTTAAAAACAAATTCATTACATTATCCTTCAATCACAGAAATTTTGACATTCGCCAGAATTG
>JAGZRY010000348.1 GCA_018381425.1 Haemophilus parainfluenzae | reverse complement strand
TCCATGGTAACGGAAAAACAAATCTCAGTGAAAAAATAAGGAGTTTATTATGATGCGATATGGTGTTGTTGGCGTTGGCTATTTTGGTGCGGATTTAGCCCGTTTCATGAATGAATTTGATGATGCACAGATTACAATGGTATACGACCCTGAAAATGGTGAAACCATTGCTCAAGAATTACAATGCGTAGCGGCAAAATCGCTTGAAGAATTAGTCACTTCCCCTGATGTGGATTGCGTGATTGTTGCCACCCCAAACTACTTACACAAAGAACCGGTCATCCTTGCAGCAAAAAACAAAAAACACGTTTTCTGTGAAAAACCAATCGCCTTAAGTTATCAAGACTGTGACGACATGGTACGTGCTTGCGAAGAAAATGGCGTCACCTTTATGGCTGGCCATGTGATGAACTTCTTTAACGGTGTTCACCATGCCAAAGAATTAATCAATCAAGGCGTGATCGGTAAAGTGCTTTATTGTCACACTGCACGTAACGGCTGGGAAGAACAACAACCAACCATTTCATGGAAAAAAATCCGTGAAAAATCTGGCGGCCACTTATATCACCATATTCACGAATTAGACTGCGTACAATTCATTATGGGGGGCATGCCAAAAACTGTTACCATGGCAGCCGCCAATGTTGCACACAAAGGCGAAAACTTTGGTGATGAAGACGATATGATTTTTGTCACCATGGAATATGATGATAATCGCTTCGCAGTTCTAGAATGGGGTTCCGCTTTCCGTTGGGGTGAGCATTATGTATTAATTCAAGGGGAAAAAGGTGCGATCAAACTTGATATGTACAATACCAAAGGTACCCTTCGTGTGGATGGAAAAGACACCTATTTCCTTATTCACGAAACCCAAGAAGAAGATGATGACCGTACCCGTATTTACAACAGCACAGAAATGGACGGTGCGATTCAATACGGTAAACCGGGTAAACGCACACCGCTCTGGTTGAGTTCTATCATGAAAAAAGAAATGCGTTATTTAAACGATATTCTCCATGGTATGGAGCCAACTGAGGAATTTGTAAAATTACTCACCGGTGAGGCTGCCCGTGCCGCCATCGCCACTGCTGATGCGTGTACCCGTTCTCGTTACGAAAACCGCAAAGTTGATTTAGCAGAAATCATCGGCAAATAAAATAACGTAAAAATTAACCGCACTTTGCTTGAAAAATCAAAGTGCGGTTGTTTTTTACATATTTTTGAAGAAACTTACGGTGATAATCGCTCTATTTCCCATTTTCCATCATTGAATAAATAACAAATTCGGTCATGCAGTCTACTTGGGCGACCCTGCCAGAATTCAATGCGATCAGGAATCACAAGATAACCGCCCCAATGTGGTGGACGAGGCACATTCAATGGGTGTTTTGCTGCAATCAATGCGGCTTTCGCTAATAAAGATTTGTGGCTAGAAATGACCGCACTTTGCTCGCTGGCCCAAGCACCGATTCGGCTAGTATAAGGGCGAGTTGCAAAGTATTCATCTGATTGTTCAGGCGAGATTTTTTCAGCTTTGCCCTCAATACGCACAGAACGTTCTAATTCAGGCCAAAAGAATGTTAGGGCAACGAAAGGATTATGTTCTATGGCACGACCTTTTCGGCTGTGATAATTCGTGAAAAAGACAAAGCCTTGTTCGTTCACTTCTTTTAACAGTACCATTCGACTTGTTGGACGGCCGTCTTCATTGACTGTCGCAACATTAACACCTGTCGGCTCATTGACTTTAGCCGTAATCACCTCGTTGAGCCATTTTTCAAATTGTTTTATTGGATTGGGATCGCAATCATGCTGGGAAAGCGCCTGTTTGCAATAATCCTCACGAATATCATGTAAGTCCATTTTCTTTCTCCTTTTGCTTGAAAACAAAAAGCCCTTGCAACTGCAAGGGCTAGTATAGTCCGTTAATTATTTACCATCAACACTCACACCATAAAACGCATCGTAGCCGAATGGGCTTTGTACGTAACCTTTTACGCGAGGGCTAAGTGGCGCAAAACCAACTGAGTGTGCAACTGGAATCCATGGCGCTTGCTCATGGAAAATCACTTGTGCTTTTTTATAAAGTGCCGCACGCTCATCTTTATTGGTTAAGCCAATCGCTTTATCTAATAAGGCATCAAATTCTGCATTTTTGAAACGAGCAAAGTTTGAGTTGCCGGCATTAGCA
>JAGZRY010000347.1 GCA_018381425.1 Haemophilus parainfluenzae | reverse complement strand
CATAAAAAGAGCGGTCAGATTTTTGAATGTTTTCTTTAAATTGTGAAAGCGGAAATTCAGCTTCCTTTGCTTTAACCCATTGTGCTTTGTCTAAGACGATTTTTTGTAGCACCGTAGCAGAGTCAATTGGTTTGGTGAAATCTTGCGTGATCATAATTTTTCTTCTTATTTATTGGGGCTTTATTGCGGCGTATCAAATCAGCCTTTATCTTAATATTTTGTCAAATGTTGTAATGTCTCAAACGCTTTGCCTGATGCAAGATGAGCCAACACATTTTGAACATTGTGTTTTAAGTCATCATGACCAAATAATTTAAGCAATAATGCTACATTCGCCGCTACCGCATTAGCATGTTCCGCTTTGCCTTTACCTTGTAAAAGTGCGGTCAGATATTGGGCATTTTCTTGTGGTTCGCCACCACGTAAACTTTCTAAAGATTGTGTTTTTAAACCAAAATCTTCTGGTGTTAAGGTGAAGTAGTCAATTTTACCATTTTTAATTTCAGCCACTTGGGTTTCGCCGTGTACAGCGACTTCATCTAGACCCGCACCATGAACTACAAAAGTATGTTGATGACCTAATGCGACAGCGGTTTCAGCATAGGTTTTCACTAATTCAGGGGCATACACGCCAAGCAAATGATAAGTTGGGCGAGCTGGATTAATTAATGGACCTAAAATATTAAAAAGCGTACGTGTTTTTAATGCAGCACGAACAGGGGCAACATGTTTAAACCCACTGTGATATTGTTGAGCAAATAAGAAACATACGCCAATATCATCAAGCGCTTGACGAGCTTGTTCTGGCGTGACATTCACATTCACACCGAGAGCGGTTAATACATCACTGGCACCTGATTTGCTCGATACACTGCGGTTTCCGTGTTTTGCTACTTTGGCACCCATAGAGGCTGCAACAATGGCACTGGCAGTAGAAATATTAATGGTATTTTGACCATCGCCACCCGTTCCTACAATATCTGCAAAAGGGTAGTCAGGACGAGGGAATGGTTTGGCATTTTGCAAAGACGCAGATACCGCACCACTTAATTCATCGATAGTGGCGCCACGTACTTTTAACGCAATCAGCATGGCAGCGATTTGTTCGTTATTCAGTTCGCCTTGCATAATGGCATTAAAAATGACCGCACTTTCTTCTTTATTAAGTGTTTTTCCGTTGTAAAGTTGTTCTAATAATTGAGCCGTTTGCATAATCTCGTCCCTTATACGTAAATATCGTAATCTAAATCACGTGCTTCATCGCCAGTCATACCACGGAAACCCCAACAATGCGCTGGTTGTTCTTTAATCGTAATTTCAACGCTGTGAGATTTAATCCCAATTTTGTATTCGAGTTCGCTGAAGAGCATTTTGATTAAACGTTTTTTCGTACCTTCCATACGACCTTGCATCAGGTTAATTTCAATAACGGTGTAATCATCGTTACGATCGATAGGATAAAGAAAATCTTCTTTATCTAAACATAAAAAACGAATTGCATGTTTTCCACGAGGAATGTCTAAACCAAGGTTTAAACAGTTATAAATTACTTCAGCAATATCTTGACGACGAGGTGCAAGCACTTCTTTTAATCCATATACGGTAATCATTTTTCTTCCTTAATCTCTGTTTAATAACCATTCCACAGATTGTTGTAATAATTTCGAACCTTGCACGGTAAGAATGCTTTCTGGATGGAATTGGAAAGCACAAATTGGCAGGGTTTTATGACGAATCGCCATCACAATACCATTGTAATCTGCATTAACAATAAATTCGTCAGGCAGATTTTTACCCATTAAAGAGTGATAACGTGCCACAGGCATTGGGTTGGCAATATCTTTGAACATGGCTTGGTTATCATGTTGAATGCGCGATACTTTACCATGTAATACTTCGCCTGCATGTACAACCTCTCCACCAAAGGCTTGAATAAGCGCTTGATGGCCTAAGCAAATGCCAATAATTGGCACATCATTTTTTAAACGTTCAATAAGCGGGAGCAAGATACCTGCTTCTGCCGGAGTACCTGGCCCCGGTGAGAGTGCAAGAATCGTATCCGGTGTATTTAGTGCCTCTTGCACCACTTGTTCTAAATTGGTGTCATTGCGATAAATTTTTACGTTATGCCCAAGCACACGGAATTGATCCACTAAGTTATAAGTGAATGAATCAAAATTATCTAAAAAGAGAATATTAGCCATAATT
>JAGZRY010000009.1 GCA_018381425.1 Haemophilus parainfluenzae | reverse complement strand
CGTGAAATATCGATACCCAAGCGTGCCAATACAAAAACTAGAAATAAGAATAACGCCTAAAAGAGCTTGTTTATAAGCTTCTGACGATAAGATTTTTGTATGATTTAACGTAAAAAATCGACTTGATTTTAGCGCTGTGTTTTTTGTTTTCCTTTGAGATGCAAAATACAAACCATATAACATTCCGCCAAAAACAAGGCTTAAAAGTGCGGTCAGAATGAGAGATAAATTGATCGAAATCGGCATATACGAGCCTTGGAAAACACGGAGGCATTGTGTAATACCTTGAGCAATCGTATTTGAAAGATGCCAAGAAGAAAATGCACCATGGGTTAATACAGCAAAGAGAATCAATGGCACAAGTAAGAAACTATACAAGGGTACTGCGATTAAATTTGCTAAGAATCCATTTAATGCCAAGCCATTAAAAAAGAAAAGCTGAATGGGCGTGAATAAAACCAGCAGCCCAAGCTGCAAATGAAACAAGCCAAAAATCCACCGCACTTTGCTGGATAATTTTTTATGTTGCCACTCTATTATTGATAAGGGAACATATCGGTACCATACAATCAAACAGGTAACAGCACCAACTGAAAGCCAAAAGCTGACCGAAAGTGGCATAAGAGGATCACAAAATAGTAAAAATGCCACCACCAAACACAGCATTTGCAAAGGCGTGTAATATCGTCGAGAACATTGAAGGATGGCAATAAAAAGTAATGCCATCATTGCACGAAAGGTTGGTAAACTAAATCCGGCTAAATAGGCGTAACCTAAAGCAATCAACACACCAAAGCAAAGCGGAAACCATGGCGAAATAAAGCGTGTAGGCAGTGCGAGTTGCAATAATCGAGCAAAGAAAAAGCCGATCCCCATTGCTAAACCGATATGGAGTCCTGAAATGGCAATTAAATGTGCTGTATTCGTTTGTTGGTAAATCAGCCACGTTTTATTATCCAGCCAAGCCCGCTCACCAAATGCCAATGCGATAAGTAAACCTTGTAAAGAAAGCCCTTCCGTCTGTTTAAGACTATTTTGTAGAAAATGTGTGCGGAAAGAAAAATCGTCCCCAATTTTGACCGCACTTTTCACATTCCCTACGGCAATAATTCTTTTGGAAAAATACCATTGCTGTCGATCAAATCCTCCATGATTTAATCTCGCCGAAATAGGGCGAAGCTTTACATCCGCCCGCCAAATTTCACCTACTTGTGGTTTTTCTGCTGCTCTCCAATTAATAAAAACTTGTTGTTTTTTCCCATCAAATAAAGACATCGTGGCAACCAACGTTTGATAATCTTGCTGATGAAGAATTTCTGAGATGTGAAGATCTAACGTGATTTTATTCGGTAAACTTGAAATTTTTTCTGCTTGAGTCAATAACGACAAGGCTTGTGAATGCACGTAAGCTAAGGCAAGCAAAAACCAAATGCCGTTAATGCAAAAATTTCTAACTTTAAAATAATTGAACCAATGGAAACAAAATGCGGTCATAACCAACAATAAAATGCTCAGCTCCGCTCGTTGCCAGGTAAACAGTAAAAAATCAGGCACGATAAGCAAAGAAAAGGCTGAAATGATGAGCATGATGCACAGTTGAAATAACGTGAGTTTCATTTGGAGTGTGATTTATAGCGAGAAAATAAGGCAACCTAGCCTTAACCTCATAAATAAACAAATAATTACGCCATTTTTTGCGATCTCGATCGCAAAATTTAAATTTCCAGGCTAAATTTATTTGCTAAATAGATGAAGTTCTGCTATTTATATCGCCCTTAAAATAACTAGGTTCTTATGTCAGCTATTTTTAGTAATAAGAACTAATCACAAAAACAAGACAGGACGTCATTAAATTCTGTACTATTATTAGGAGTTATCAATGTCTAAGGCATCTCTAAGTTTGCTGGATTTAGCCGGTGTTACACCTTATCAACCTAAGAAAGATGAGGAATACATGAATGAAGATCAAATTCTTCATTTCAGAAAAATTTTAACTGCATGGCATGAGCAAATTGTGGAAGAAGCATCAAGAACTGTTGCCCATATGCAAGATGAAGCGTCAAACTTCCCAGATCCAGCAGACCGTGCGACCCAAGAAGAAGAATTCAGTCTTGAATTACGTAACCGCGATCGCGAACGTAAATTAATGAAAAAGATTGAATATACATTGAAAAAATTGGACACCGATGATTTCGGTTATTGCGATTCTTGTGGGGAAGAAATTGGCATTCGCCGTTTAGAAGCTCGCCCTACTGCTGATCTTTGTATCGATTGCAAAACCCTTGCTGAAATTCGTGAAAAACAAGTCGCAGGTTAATTAATTCAAATAACCCAATGAAAAAGTGCGGTCAAAAACAACCGCACTTTTCGTGTTTTTATCAAATGTGCATTTAACACAGAGAATGGAGTAAATTATTCTTACTTATATAAAAAATTTATTTGGTAAAAAAACTAAAAAAGAAACTGAAACCAATATAAATTCACCCGTCCCCAAAACGGCACCAAAAAGCAAAAAATCAAACGTTTCAAAAACAGAGCGTTCACAACCCAAGATCGCCCCGTCCTCTTCTCACCATAAAAAAACGAATACCCAAGCGCATCGTCATGACAAACATATCGTTAAAGCCTCTCATTTTGGGATTAACCCACGTATGTTTAGCCGTAATGCCATTACCGTGGTAGAAAAATTGCAACGTCAAGGTTATGACGCTTATATCGTTGGTGGTTGTTTGCGTGATTTATTGTTAGGTAAACACCCAAAAGATTTTGATGTAGCAACCAATGCACGTCCCGACCAAATTCAAGCGGTATTCCAACGTCAATGCCGTTTAGTTGGTCGTCGTTTCCGTCTTGCGCATATTATGTTTGGACGTGATGTGATCGAAGTGGCCACATTCCGTGCTAGCCATTCGGATGCGCGCAGCGAAAATCAAGCCAAACAAAGTGATGAAGGGATGTTACTGCGTGATAACGTGTACGGCACCATTGAACAAGATGCGGAGCGTCGTGACTTTACCGTAAACGCCCTTTACTACAATCCGCAAGATAATACGTTGCGTGATTACTTCAACGGAATTGATGATCTGAAAAACGGAAAATTACGTCTGATTGGCGATCCCGTTACCCGTTATCAAGAAGATCCTGTGCGTATGCTACGCTCTGTGCGCTTTATGGCAAAATTGGATATGTTCTTGGAAAAACCAAGTGAACAGCCCATTCGTGAGCTTGCACCATTGCTGAAAAATATTCCACCGGCGCGTTTATTCGATGAAAGCTTAAAATTATTGCAGTCTGGCAATGGTGTAAAAACCTACAAATTACTTCGTCAATATGGCTTATTTGAACAGCTTTTCCCAAGCTTAACGCCTTATTTCACCGAAAAAGAAGACAGCCTTGCGGAACGCATGATTTTAACGTCGTTAAATTCAACGGATGAACGCATTGCCGATAAATTACGCATTAATCCAGCCTTCTTATTTGCGGCATTCTTCTGGTATCCATTGCGCGAAAAAGTGGATGTACTAAAAAATGAAGGTGGTTTAAACAATCATGATGCTTATGCCCTTGCAGGCAATGAAGTGCTTGATCAATTATGCCGATCATTAGCCGCACCTCGTCGTCATACATCCGTCATTCGTGATATTTGGATGTTGCAATTACAATTGCTTAAACGTACCGGTTCTCACCCTGCTCGCACAATGGAACATCAAAAATTCCGTGCAGCCTTTGATTTATTGGCGATGCGTGCTGAAGTGGAAGGCGGTGAAACCGTTGAACTCGCAAAATGGTGGCATGAGTACCAACTCAGCAATCAAGAACAACGTCGTCAATTGGTTCAAGAGCAACAAAAATTGCATCCAGCGCCGAAGAAAAAATATTACCGCAGACATAAACCTAAGGCGGCTAACTAATGGTTCAAGTGTATATCTCCCTTGGCAGCAATTTAAATACGCCTACAGAACAATTAAATTCCGCATTAGAGGCAATTTCTGCGCTACCTAATACCGAATTAAAATCGGTCAGCGAATTTTATCAAAGCAAACCATTAGGCCCGCAAGATCAACCGGATTATGTGAATGCAGTGGCAATGATCGAAACCACTCGCCCACCTTTAGCTTTGCTCGATGAATTGCAACGCATTGAAAATGAACAAGGTCGCGTACGTTTACGTCGTTGGGGTGAGCGTACACTGGATTTGGATATTTTGCTTTATGGCGATCAAATCATTCAAAATGAACGCTTAACCGTGCCTCATTACGACATGAAAAATCGCGAATTTGTGATTGTGCCACTCTATGATATCGCACAAGATTTGGTTTTACCGGAAGGCGAAAAAGTCGCAGATTTGGTGAAAGCCTTTGAAAATCATCAAATGCATAAAATCAGAAACAGAGAGAAAATTGACCGCACTTAACTCAAAACAAAAGGGCTGATATTCACTATCAGCCCTTCTTTTTTACCGATTAAATTAGGCAGCAACAGAAACAAAGATTTCTGTGCCGATAATCACACAAATAAAACCAACCAACATTGGGACAGACATACGTTTTACGATTTCAAATGGTGAGATTTTTCCCATACCGGATACCGCCACAACCACACCAGAAACCGGTGATAAACCACGATCTAAGTTAGAGGCTTGTAACATTGGAATCGTTAAGAACGCTGGGTTGACGCCCATTTGAGTGGCTAATTTTGGAATTAATTCTGCAAAAGCATAGAACGCTGCATTACCTGAACCTGTCGCCATGGTGGCTAAAATGGTAATCACTGCAAGATAGCGATTGAATTGACAGTTGTAAATCAGTTCAATACGAAAATTCGAGATAGATCACAAAAATATTTTTAGGGAAAAGTGCGGTTGGTTTTGGTGGTGTTTTTTAAGTTGAAATGTTTGAGAGAAAAAGAATTAGTATTAATAATTAGTTAACCAACGTCTCAAAGAATGAGAACGTTGGGTATTTTTCTAGTTACGAATAAAATAACTCTAATGGCTATACTAAAGCACGATCCTGCGCCTACTCTTAAATTGAAGAATTAAACAAATCAGAAATTTATTAAGATTGTAGGGGGGGGGGAATTATATTTTCAAAAATTTCTGCAATAAAATCAATACAATACCTATAACCAAAGGGGCTATATATAAACTATGAAAGGATGATAAAAAACTTTGCTTTGGCATCTTTATATTTTTTTCTATCTCTTTCTTATTTTTAGATAATTCTCCTTTTATTGACTCTTTTATTAATTGATTATCTATCTCTTGTTCTATATCTTTCAATTTTTTCAATCTAAGTACGCCTGAACTTCTTAACATCATAAATAGAACAAAAGCAATCGCAATAGCTGTGGCTGAGATAGACTCTTTTGAGAATAGATCATTCATATTGGGAATTGGTGATAACCGCCATAATGGATCTAAAAATAGAGTCTTACTATATATAAAATGTATTAAATTTTTTATAGGGCGAGATAGTATATCAATATTCGGTAAAAAATAAATCATCTTCAAATATGACATTGCTAATAATATTAAGCATATTAATCCACCTAAAAAACCAATAATGATCTTACAATGTGCTTTATTTTTTTCTTTATATAGATTCATAAGATATTCCTTACATATAAATTTTAAGATATTTCTAATATTCCTGATATACTTAACTTTGTATAATTTAGCACATCCAATACCATATTAACTCCTTATCTTATTGTTCATTAATCAAATTCAAAACCCGCTTATCCGACACCTGATACTTCGTACCCAACTGTTGCGCAAATAAACTCACACGTAATTCCTCGATCATATAGCGAATTTCCGCGACTTCATCAGAAATCGGTTTAGATTTTGGCTGTTTGGCGAGGAGTTGTTGGTAAGCCTGTTGCACTTGTTCCACACGTAACATAGCCGCACGGTCTCGATTTACATCTTGAGCCAGTTTATCGATACGTTTATTAACGGCTTGTAGATAGCGCTGTAAATCCGGTAGGCGATCATAACCGCTCTTTTGCACAAAACCGGGATAAATCAGCCCGGTTAATTGCGCCTTAATATCAGAAAAGGCAAAGGCCATGGTGAAATCCATTTTACCTTTTAAACGTTGGTTTAAGGCATGGTTGAGGGATAAGATCTGCTCCACTTTCTGCGCAATATACACGGTCACTTCGTTAAGGTTTTCTCGCACGAAATCTCGTAATTTTTCAAAGCCTGCTTCATCCCAAACAAAACCGCCAAAC
Organism: Haemophilus parainfluenzae; assembly: GCA_018381425.1. Classification (GTDB taxonomy): domain Bacteria; phylum Pseudomonadota; class Gammaproteobacteria; order Enterobacterales; family Pasteurellaceae; genus Haemophilus_D; species Haemophilus_D parainfluenzae_O. The sequence goes on along the minus strand of JAGZRY010000009.1, from coordinate 12,167 downwards.
TCGGCAATCAGTTTATCCACCGCACAAGCGATACAGTCATCGATCAAATCCAACACACGACCGAACGGAGTAAAATACAGACCCAATTTAGCTTTATTCGGTAATTTTTCATGCAGATATTTAATCGGTGACGGTACATTGAGCAACAACAAGCGACGTAAACCTTGTTGCATCGCCACCGCTTGCTCAAACTCTGTTTCAAACAGTTTGATACCAACCGCATCTTTTTCATCTACGATGGCTGGGAACGCTTTGACGCTGAAACCTCGTTGTTTTTGTTCGTAACATTGTGGTAAATCTGCAAAGCTCCAAATATGCAGCCCGCTCTGCTCAATGCCATCATCTGCCACAGCAGAAATACTTTCCTGCACACGATCTTTTAAGTTGAATTTCAGCTCGTCCAAATTCATGGATTCGGCAATTTTCTTGCCGTTTTCATCCACCACACGGAACGTCATTTTCAAATGGCTTGGAATTTGTTCCCAATTCCAATGTTCCGCTTCTACGGCAACGCCCGTCATACGACGCAATTCATAAATCAGTGTATCCAATAATGGTTTTTCCAACGGCACGGCTCGACTTAAAAAAGCTTGAGCATAATTAGGTGCCGGCACAAAATTACGCCGATAAGATTTCGGCAGAGATTTAATCAGCGCAATCATCAATTCTTCACGCAAGCCTGGAATTTGCCAGTCAAAACCCGTCATTTCCACTTGATTGAGCAACGGCAACGGAATATGCACGGTCACCCCATCCGCATCGGTACCCGGTTCAAATTGATACGTCAGTTTGAGTTTCAAATTGCCTTGATACCAGAAATTCGGGAAATCCAGCTTGCTCACTTGTTCCGCATCATCATTAATCAAGAATGAACGTTCAAAATTAAGCAATTCCGGATCTTTTTGCTGCGCCTTTTTCCACCAGGTATCAAAATGTTTTTGGGAAACTACTTCCGTGCCAATACGCTGATCGTAAAATTCAAAAAGCGTGCGATCGTCCACCAAAATATCGCGGCGGCGGCTTTTGTGTTCCAACTCTTCCACTTCTCGAACGAGTCGTTGATTTTCTTTGAAGAATTTATGTTTGGTATTCCAATCCCCTTCCACTAAGGCAGATTGAATAAAGATCTCACGGCTTACCGTTGGATCAATAGCACCGTAATTCACTGGTCGCGCAGCCACAATCGGCACACCGTAAAGCGTGACTTTTTCATCTGCAATCACGGCGCCACGAGATTTAGACCAACGCGGTTCGGAATAGGATTTTTTAATTAGATGCTCGGCAAGTGGCTCAATCCATTCTGGCTCAATTTCCGCCACCATGCGCCCCCAAAGTTTGGAGGTTTCCACTAACTCTGCCGCCATCACCCATTTCAGTTGTTTTTTGAAAAGCACAGAATTGGGGAAAATTGCAAAATGGGCATTACGTGCGCCAAGATATTGTTGTTTCTCCGCTTCTTTTAAACCGATATGAGAAAGCAAACCGCTTAAAAGTGCGGTATGAATTTGCTGATATTCTGCTTTTTCGGAATTAATCGGCAAGCCAATTTCACGCACGGTTAAACGAATTTGATGATAAATATCTTGCCATTCACGAATACGTAAATAATTTAAGAAATCCTTTTGGCATTGACGACGGAATTGGTTTTTACTCAATTCTTTTTGTTGTTCTTGTAGATAACGCCAAAGATTGAGGAATGCCAAGAAATCTGATTTTTTATCCGCAAAACGACGATGTTTTTCATCGGAAGCTTGCTGTTTTTCTTGTGGGCGTTCGCGCGGATCTTGAATAGATAACGCAGCGACAATAATCATCACTTCATGCAACGCACCTTGTGAGACAGCACTCAACAACATTTTCGCTAAACGTGGATCCACAGGGAGTTGAGCTAATTGACGACCTACTGCTGTTAGTTGACGTTTCTCACCTGATTTGGTGCGAACCATTTCAAACGCACCTAATTCTTCCAATAGCTTCACGCCATCTTGGATATGGCGTTTATCCGGCGCATCAACAAATGGGAACGCTTCAATATCATCCAAACCCAATGCCGTCATTTGCAAAATAACAGAGGCTAAATTGGTGCGCAGAATTTCAGGATCGGTAAACTCCGGACGAGAATTAAAATCCTCTTCCGAATATAAACGAATACAAATCCCTTCACTCACACGACCACAACGACCTTTACGCTGATTAGCAGATGCCTGTGAAATGGGTTCAATCGGTAAACGTTGTACTTTGGTGCGATAGCTATAACGGGAAATGCGAGCGGTACCTGGGTCAATCACATATTTAATGCCCGGTACGGTTAATGAAGTTTCCGCCACGTTGGTGGCTAACACAATACGGTTTAAACCGCTCGGATGGAAGATTTTATTTTGTTCTTGCGCAGACAAGCGGGCAAAGAGCGGTAGAATTTCCGTGTGTTTTAAATTTTGCTTTTGCAAAGCTTCGGCAGTGTCTCGGATTTCTCGCTCACCGTTCATAAAGATCAAAATATCGCCTCGACCTTCCGCTTGCAGTTCATCCACCGCATTGAGAATGCCTTGTAGCTGATCTTGATCGTCTTCTTCCACTACGGGACGATAACGCACTTCAACAGGATAGGTTCTGCCCGAGACTTCAATAATCGGCGCATTGTTGAAATGTTTGGAAAAACGTTCCACATCAATGGTTGCAGATGTGATGATGAGTTTTAAATCACGACGACGTGGTAAAAGCTGTTTCAGATAACCGAGAATAAAATCGTTATTTAGACTACGTTCGTGGGCTTCATCGATAATCAAACAAGAATATTGATTGAGAAAACGATCGTTTTGAATTTCTGCTAGCAGAATCCCGTCAGTCATCAATTTGATTTGTGTATCATCACTGATTTGATCGTTAAAACGAACCTTATAACCAACTAAACCGCCAAGCTCCGTTTCCAGTTCTTCCGCAATACGCACCGCCACAGAGCGTGCAGCAATACGACGAGGTTGAGTATGACCAATCATGCCCAAATTGCCGAAACCTAATTCCAAACACATTTTCGGTAATTGTGTGGTTTTACCAGAACCAGTTTCCCCCGCTACCACGATCACTTGATGCTCGGAAAGTAGTTTTTCAATTTCTGCTTTGCGTTGGCTAACAGGTAGGCTTTCTGGAAAAACGATGGGATTTTGTACCGCACTTTTACGATTTTCTACACGTAATTGAGCCTGTTCAATCTGCAGCTGGATTTCAGCGGCAACAGCTTGTTGAGCCTCTTGGCTTTTAATTATTCCAATACCATGAATGCGGGCGGATAAACGACGTTGCTCCACCAGCATGATATCCTTGAGTTTCGAAAAGAGAGATTGTTGTATCGGATTTAATTCACGTTTGACTGATTTGTTCTTCATACTGATTTACTTTTAAAACCACCGTAAGCCAAGCAAAGCCAACCAATTAAAAATAACGTGCCGCCAATCGGTGTCACCCAAACGAGAAATTTGCCCGCACCAAGCGCAAGTGCATAAAGGCTACCGCTAAAGAGCAGAATACCGTACGCCCAAGTCCCTGCAGCAAGATTAACTATTTTAGTTGCAACCAATGATTCACGGCATAATTGCAAAATGCCAATCGCTAAAATCGCAATGGTGTGGAACATTTGATATTTCACACCCGTTTCAATCCACGCTAATTCTTTAGGTTCTAAAACCTTGCTTAATCCATGTGCCGCAAAAGCACCAATCGTCACACACAAAAAACCGCTTAATCCCGCGATAAATAACCATTTGTTTTTCATTTAAAATTTTCCTATTAATACCGCTAAAATCCCTGCGGCGATTAGAGGTCCCACTGGAATACCGCCTAAGAAAGACACACCAATAATCGTACCAATTAATAATCCTGTGACTAAAATAGGTTGTTCACTCATTAATGGCACCCCTTTCCCCGCGAGCCATGCGACTAATATTCCCGTTGCAATCGACACACCCATTTTCCAGTTTAAAAATGAACTTAAATCTGGAAGCTGAATTTTTCCCGACACTAACGGTGCAAGCACACCAATCGTTAAGATGATGATCCCGATTTTGACACCGTATTGTTCGAGTATGGGAATGTATTTGGATAATAAGGTTTGCTGCATAATTAACAGCACGGCGGCTGAGATGGTAATCGCGCTATTTTGGCTAATTAAACCTAAAACAATTAAGAAAACCAATAACAACGCGACCATATTGAATTGTAATGTCATAATACCTCTAAAGTGCGGTCAAAAAAACCGTAGGTTTTCAACGTTGGCTTTGCCAACGGCCCCACAAGGGGTGAATAAGCGAACGAGTGAACTTGTGAATAAAAAACTGACCATTTTTATGCGTGTAAAGTTTTTGTAAATTATACCAATTTCTTGCTTTTCTGTGTTTTTTATTTAGTGAAAAAAGGCTAGAATACAGGTCAACTTTCTTCTCACACTCCCTGTTTTTACTAAGGTTTTTTGCCCTATGTCGAATGTCGTCAGCCCTGAATTAATTAAAACTGTTGTCCTGCTTGCTACCAGTGTCACTATCGTGCCACTTTTTAAGCGTATTGGCTTAGGTAGCGTGTTGGGTTATTTAGTGGCGGGATGTTTAATTGGTCCTTCCGTTTTCGGCGTAGTAAAAGATGCAGAATCGATTCTGCATATGGCTGAACTGGGCGTGGTGATGTTCTTATTCATTATCGGTTTGGAAATGCATCCAGAACGTTTATGGGCGATGAGAAAGGCAATCTTCGGACGGGGCTTTCTACAAGTCGGGCTATGTGGTGTTCTGCTTACCTTTGCGGGTATCTATATTTTAAATCTTCCTAAAGAGGTCGCGTTTATCGCGGGTATGGGCTTTACCCTTTCTTCCACCGCGATTGTGATGCAGGTATTAGAAGAACGCGGGATTACAAATACACCAAAAGGCCAACGAGTTATTTCCACCTTAATTTTTGAAGATTTATCCATTGTGCCATTATTGGCTTCTATTGCCTTTTTAACGCCTGAAACCAAACATATTGAACATCAAACCAACTGGACATCTATTGCTATTGCACTCGGCGCCGTTGTCGGTTTAGTCGTTGCAGGTAAATGGTTAATGAACCCAATTTTCCGTTTGATTTCCAAAGCTCATATTCGCGAAATGATGACCGCAGCTGCTTTGCTTGTAGTGTTAGGTGCTGCATTGGCCATGGAAGCGAGTGGCCTTTCAATGGCGATGGGCGCATTCGTTGCGGGTGTAATGCTTTCAGAATCCGCATTCCGCCACCAATTAGAAGCCGATATTGAACCATTCCGTGGTTTATTGCTCGGTCTCTTCTTTATGGGCGTGGGAATGTCGCTTGACCTCAGTTTAGTCTTCAATGATGCGGTTTGGTTGTTAGGTATCGTATGCCTTTACATCGTCGGCAAAGCCTTAGCTGTTTATACCGTGGCACGTATTACGAAACTAGACCGTACCGAATCTGTTGGACGAATGGCAATCATGGCACATGGTGGTGAATTTGCATTCGTACTCTTCTCTGCGGCGACTACTGCAGGCGTGATGACAAAAGATCAAAATGCGACCTTCACCGCTGCGGTGATTATCTCGATGTTATTCTCACCATTGATTGGCTTATTAATGCGTAAAATCAACCAACGCAAATCAGCAAATCAAGAGGAAAAAGTGGATACCAGCGATCTTGATCCTATTGTGGATTTAGAAGATAGCGTACTCGTGATTGGTTTTGGTCGTTTCAGCCAAATCGTATGTCAATCACTTCTTGTTCGTGGCATTAACGTATCGGTGATTGACCGCAACATCGAAAACATCCGTGCGGCAGCTAAATTTGGTTTTAAAGTTTATTACGGTGACGGTATTCGCCTTGATGTTTTACGTGCCGCGGGTATCGAAAAAGCTAAATGTGTTGTCATCGGGATTAACGATACACAACGTATTGAAAACATCGTTCAGAATTTGAAAGATGCTTATCCGAAACTCCCAATTTTGGCGCGAACTTATGACCGCAAAACAACCGTGAGTCTTATTAAGCAAGATGTAAACTTTATCGTGCGTGAAACCTTTGAATCTGCATTGACGCTCAGTCGTGCAACACTAATGCAATTAGGTATCAATAAAATTGAAGCTGATGAGGTCATTGCAGAAGTTCGTTACTTAGATCAAGAACGATTGAATGAAGAAGTTTTACATGGTTTTTCTACAGACATCATCCGAAAATATTGGATGCCAAAACCTTTCATTAAACCACATTCTGATGCTGAAGCACTCAATGAAGAAACGGCTGAGATCTTAGAAAAAGAAGATGACACCAATGATGAAGCAGCGGTTGAAACTCTTCTTCATGATGATTCAGAAACAGAGAAACAAAAAGAAGTCGAATAATAAAAAAGCCCGATAAATCATTATCGGGCTTTTTTATTAGGCTTTCAGTGTTACAATCCAGCAATTATGGATTTGTTTATTACGCTCAAAATCAAGCGGTAAAGTTTTCGCTGAAATTTCGACCGCACTTAATCCCAATTCATCTAACGCCTCAAAGTCCATTTTAAAACCACGTTTATTGTTAGAGAACACGACGGTACCGTTAGGGCGTAAAATACGTTTGAGATTACGCATCAATTTAATATGGTCACGTTGTACATCCCAACTATCTTCCATACGCTTAGAATTCGAGAATGTTGGCGGATCCACGAAAATCAAATCAAACTGTCGAGCACATTTCTCTAACCACTGCAAACAATCTGCTTGTATGAGCTTGTGTTGTTTGCCTTCGATATCATTTAAAATCAGGTTTTGCTCTGCCCAGTTTAAATAGGTATTCGACATATCCACGGTCGTCGTCGATTTTGCCCCACCTAATGCCACATGCACTGTTGCGGAACCGGTATAAGCAAAAAGATTCAGGAAATCTTTGCCTTTTGCCATTTCGCCAAGCATTTTACGGGTTAAACGATGATCTAAGAATAATCCTGTATCCAAGTAATCCGTTAGATTCACCCAAAGCTGTGCACCGTATTCATTTACATAGAAATATTCTCCTTTATTAGCCAATTTTTCATATTGATTCGTGCCTTTTTGTTTTTGACGGACTTTCAAAATCAGTTTATTGGTTTCAATACCGGTGACTTGTAAAGTTGCAGTCACTGCATCTAATAAACGTTGGCGAGCTTTATTTTCATCAATATTTTTGGGTGCAGCATACTCTTGCACCACGATATGATCACCATAACGATCCACTGCCACGTTATATTCCGGTAAATCGGCATCATATAAACGATACGCATCAAGACCTTGCTGCTTCGCCCATTTTTCAATTTTCTTGATATTTTTCTGCAAGCGATTCGCAAAATCCACCGCTACCGTTGAAGTGCGGTCAAATTCAAGTGGATTTTCAGCCGCACTTTCTTTACGTTCTGAAATTTGATAATTCTTCTGAACACAATCTAACGGACCGTTTTTCGCTTTAAATTGACGATGAGAACGCATACGCAAGCAATCAAGCAATGTAGATTCACTACTGAAAATCGATGCATTCCAACCACCAAATTCATTTTTAAGACGTTGTCCAAAGACTGAATATAGAGCAATCAAAGCAGGAGTTGTGCCTAAACGTTCACCGTAAGGCGGGTTACAAATCACTGTTCCCACTTCATCTGGACTTGGATTTTTTAATGCAGCCACATCACCTTGTTTCCATTGAATTAAGTGTGCTACGCCTGCATTTTGTGCGTTCTTTTGCGCTTTTTTCAGAACGCGATGATCGAGATCGAAGCCATAAAAATGCGGTTTTGGATTTTGATTAAAATAAGTTTCAGCTTGCTGTACCGCTTCTGCTTTCACCTTATCCCAAGCATCTTGATTATGTCCTTTCCAGCAATCAAAGCCCCAATGTAAACGATGTAATTGCGGTGCAATTTGCGCTTCCATCTGTGCTGCTTCGATTAACAAAGTACCCGAACCGCACATTGGATCCACTAATGGTGTCCCTTTTGTCCAACCTGAACGAAGCACTATCGCGGCAGCTAAGGTTTCACGTAAAGGCGCTTGCCCTGTATCTTCACGATAGCCACGTAAATGCAATGCTTCGCCACTTAAATCGAGTGAAACGACGAGTTCTTCTTTATTTAAATAAGCATGAATTCTCACATCTGGATAGTCTTTATCCACATTTGGACGTGCTTTCCCTTGGCGTTCAAAATAATCCACAATGGCATCTTTCACTCGCATCGCACCAAATTGAGTGTGACGAATTTCTTGGTTTGTCCCATTGAAATCAACAAAAAATGTGGTTTTCTCATCAAAATAACTTAACCAATCCTGCCCTGTCACAATTGAATACAAGTCTAAATCACTATATACCTTTCCATTTACAATCGGTAACAAAATACGCGAAGCCAAACGTGACCATAATAAGCTGCGATAAAATGTTTCATCATCAGCCTGAAAATGTACGCCGCCTTGTGCAATTTTACATTCCGTTGCACCAAGCTCTATCAATTCGACTTTTAAGAGTTCTTCAAAACCACGAGCAGTTGTGGCAAATAGTTGTTTCATGTGTTTTCTCGATAGGGAAAAATTGGGCGGATTATAGCATAGTTTTTACTAGGATTTCGCCTAAGGCGACCTACTTTTCTTTGCTTGTGCAAAGCAAAGTAGGCAAAAGAAAACACACCCCAATTAAATCGCTAATCCTCATTCTTTTCAATTTTCTTTACAGAAATTTTCGAACTCGCTTCGCTCAAACAAGCGAAAATTTCTTAAAAATTGAAAATCATTCGGGCGATTTAGATAGGGACTATAAAAAAACAGCCTTAAAGGCTGTTTTTAAGATAGAAGCAAATTAGATTATTTACTTAAACATTGAGCATAGCTATCAGCAGTGGCTTGAAGGAAATTCGCATAGGAATTTGGGCCAATCTGTACGTTATCGCCAATAGGATCTAAACGACCGACATTAACTTTTGTACTTTGTGCAAGAGAGTCAATCACTTTTGGTGTGAATTGAGGTTCAGCAAAAAGACAATTTACATGGTGTTCTTCAATCTCTTCTTTGATGTGGGCAATGGTTTTTGCACCCGGAGCCACTAATGGATTAATGGTGAAATAACCGGTTTGATTTAAACCATACGCATCATTGAAATAGCTATAAGCATCATGGAACACAAAAAAACCTTTATCTTTGAGTGGGGCTAATTGTACTTTGATTTTATCGCTTTGCTCAGTCAAAGTGCGGTTAAAATCGGCTAAGTTTTTCGCAATGAGCTCTTTTTTATCCGGATGTTGTTCCGTTAATTTATCCGCCACTTTTTGTGCCACAATTTGACTGATGGCTGGTGAATACCATAAGTGCCAGTTCACGCTTAACCCATTTTCATCTACATCGTGGTGATGATGCTCATGGTCATGGTCATGACCATGCTCGTGCTTATGATCGTGTCCATGCTTATGATCATGCCCGTGCTCATCTTCATCGCCTTCATGATAATGTTCATGATGGACCTTGCTTAAAAGCGGTTTAATTTCTGGAATCTCAGAAATATTGATAACTTTTTTGCTATCAATTTGGCTAATTGGTTTTGCTAAGAAAGCGTCAATATCTTCACCAACCCAAAGCACTAAATCCGCCGATTTCACTTTTTGTACATCTGAAAGTTTTAAGCTGTAATCATGTGGAGAAGCACCTGCTGGCACTAAAATTTGCGTATCTGTTACACCATTAGCAATAGACGATGTAATAAAACCGAGGGGTTTCACGGATGCTAATACATCTGCATTTGCCATCATTGGAAGCGTTAAAAGTGCGGTTGAAATTGCACTCATTTTTAATACTTGTTTCATTTTTGTTTCCTTACTTTTATTGGGAATTATTCTCAAGGCCAACATAGACTACGCCTTTTTGATAAAATTGCAACATGTCAAATTAAAAAATGAAGTGATATTTCTTCATCTTATGTAATACTTTCATTCATAAAGAAAAAGCAACGTTTTCACGTTGCTTTTTATATTTATTTCAATAACTTATCTATTGCCCGAGAAACAGCAAAAAAACCAAAGGTTGCCGTTATCATGGTTGCTGCCCCAAAGCCATTTGCACAATTCATAGTAGCGGATATTTCACAGCCCTCGCCCATTTTAGGGAAAATCAGAGGCTGACTGGAAAACACAGCATCAACTGCGAACTTACGTTGTGGATTTTGGCTAAAATTAAAATCCTTACGTAAAACTGACCGCACTTTCGCCAATAATGGATCTTGGATCGTTTTGCTTAAATCAGCAATTTGGATTTTGGATGGATCTGTCTGACCACCAGCGCCACCAATAGTAATAATTTTGATTTTATTACGTTTGCAATAGGCAATCATCGCCGCTTTAGTTTTTACATTATCAATGGCATCAATGACATAATCATAGCCACGATTTAGGTATTCCGCTTGATTATCCGATGAAATGAAATCATCGATAATATTCACCACACATTCTGGGTTAATCAGCTGAACGCGCTTTGCCATTACTTCCGTTTTAAGCTTGCCAATATTGCCGCTTAATGCAGGAAGCTGACGATTAATATTGGTGACACAAATGTCATCCATATCAATCATGGTGATCTGCCCTACGCCACTTCGCGCAAGCGCTTCCACCACCCACGAACCTACGCCGCCAATACCAATAACGCACACATGAGCCTGACGCAGACGCGCCAAGCCTTCTGGTGTATAAAGGCGTCCAATGCCGCCAAAGCGTTGTTCGTAGTTATCGACACGATTCATTATTGTAGTACCCAAACTCGTCCATAGTGTTTTGATAAACCCGCGATATGGCCTGCTTGATCGCCAATACCACGGTATAAGTCAAAATGGTGACCCTTTACCGCACCGCCCACATCAAGCGCCACCATTAAGTGTAATTTGTGTGTACCCATCCAGTTACCATTGTTATCAATATCTGGTACTTCAACCAATAATACGGTTCCAGAAGGAATGACATTACGATCAGAAGCCACAGAAGCCATAGGTACTAAAGGCACACCGGCAGAACCTTTCACTTTACCTGTCGGATCGTTTTTAAAGAAAACATAAGATGGATTGCGTTCTAACAATTCTTGTACACGAGATGGATTTGCTTTGCCCCATTCACGAATTGCTTGAATAGACATTTTTTCTTTTGGAATTTCACCATCTTCTACTAACAAACGACCAACTGCTTGATATTTATAACCATTTTGACCTGCATAGGCTAAATAATTTAAATTGCCATCACCGTAATCAACATAGCCACTACCCTGCACGCCTAATAAGAAATTATCCATCATTGAATCACTGTAAGCGAGCTCTAAGCCTTTTCCTGCCAATGCACCATTATAAATTTCTGCCCGGCTATAACGTTTATAGCTTGGCATCGCATAAATTGGATGTTGATATTGACCTTGTGCAGTACGGCGTGCATGAATCACGGGTGAATAATAACCTGTCATTAACACGTTTTGATAACCATCAAAACCTTTCATAATCTGTGGGTTAATGCCGTATTGTGCTAATTCATTCACATTGGCTCCTGCAAGTACCCAGTTAGTGATTTTGCCATAATTAGCAGCAAAGCGATTTGTTAATGAACTTGAATAATCACGAACATTCGTCAACTGCGTTAAAAAATCACCTTGGTTTACAATCGCACCTTTGTTCTCCACGGATGCCACTGGGCTTAAAATAGCTTGTTGATAATTACGTCCACTATACTTTGCCCCAAATTTTTGTGGATCGTCGCCTGTCGCAGTACGCGGTAAGCTAGAATTATTTTTTGAAGAGACTTTACTTGGTGCGGAACCACATGACGCAAGCACCGAAACCGCCACCATTACAGAGAGTATTTTTACAGCGAGATTTTGACGAAATTTCATTCTCATTTTCCTCAATTAAACTAACTAATACAAAGTTGCATACGCTATCAAAAATTCCCTTTTAGGACTAGCACTATTTCATAAAATGGTTAATTAATATTCATTTTGTTTATTTTCTTAACAAACGAAAAGTCAAATTCCGTTTAAATCTTGCAATAATTATTGAAACGAGTATATTACGCGCCATCAGACGCGGGGTGGAGCAGCTTGGTAGCTCGTCGGGCTCATAACCCGAAGGCCGTCGGTTCAAATCCGGCCCCCGCAACCAAATTACAAAGCAC
>JAGZRY010000346.1 GCA_018381425.1 Haemophilus parainfluenzae | reverse complement strand
AGTTCTTTTAAATCAAGCAAAACGAGATCGGTTACATCGAGTAGTTCATCAATAATATGGTCATAATGACGTACAAACCCATTAGTATCTAAACAAGTATTAATGCCTTCTGCTTTACAAGCTCGGAACCAATCACGAACAAACTCAGCTTGAAGAATCGCTTCACCACCTGATGCTGTTACACCACCACCGGTTGCATTCATAAAGTGACGATAACTCACCACTTCTTTCATAAGTTCTTCCACACTGATTTCACGACCACCATCAAGATCCCAAGTATCACGGTTGTGGCAATATTTGCAACGCATTAAACAGCCTTGCATAAATAAAATAAAACGAATGCCGGGACCATCCACGGTTCCACAGGATTCAAAAGAATGAATTCTTCCTAGAACAGACATACTGAAATTTCCCAAAAACGAATATAGCTAAATTTTACCAAAAATATCATCTATAAAAAATGAGCCTGACTTAAAATCAGGCTCATAATTAAAATATATTTATTAAAGTGCGGTCATTATTCACTAACTTTTTGAAAGGTTTGCACCACTGGTGCTTGCTCACAATACTCAACCAATACAGGTACAATTGAGGTAAAGTGTGGTGTTGCAAAATGTTGTTCTAAATCGGCTTTGCTTTTCCATTGCTCAATAAAAACATAATGATTAGCTTGTTCGCTATTTTGTTGTAGTTCGTAAGATACGCATCCTGTTTCTTGGCGAGTATGCTTAATCAACTCTTGGCATTGAGCTAAAAAATCATTGATTTTATCTGCTTTTACTGAAAATTGGGCAATAACTGTTATCATAATTTGCTCTCCTATATATAAAAATAAACCACTTATAAAACTAGTCTATAAGTGGTTTGTATTATAGCATAATTTTATTTAGAACGATTCTGTGAATGTACGAGTCACGACGTCTTGTTGTTGCTCTTTAGTTAAAGAGTTGAAACGTACTGCGTAACCAGATACACGAATGGTTAATTGCGGATATTTGTCCGGATTTTCCATCGCATCTAATAACATTTCACGATTTAACACGTTCACATTTAAGTGTTGACCACCTTCAACTGTTGCTTCGTGGTGGAAGTAACCATCCATTAAGCCAGCAAGGTTGCGACGTTGTGCTTCTGCATCTTTACCTAACGCATTTGGGACGATTGAGAAGGTATAAGAAATACCATCTTTCGCGTAAGCAAATGGAAGTTTAGCCACAGAAGTTAATGATGCTACCGCACCTTTTTGGTCACGACCGTGCATTGGGTTCGCACCTGGTCCAAATGGTGCACCAGCACGACGGCCATCTGGGGTGTTACCAGTTTTCTTACCATAAACCACGTTAGAAGTAATGGTTAACACAGATTGTGTAGGCACTGCATTGCGGTAAGTTTTAAGTTTTTGAATTTTCTTCATAAAACGTTCAACTAAGTCACAAGCGATGTCATCAACACGGTTATCATTGTTACCATATTGTGGATATTCACCTTCGATTTCAAAGTCGATTGCTACGTTAGTTGCAACAACATTGCCATCTTTATCTTTGATGTCGCCACGAACTGGTTTAACTTTCGCATATTTGATTGCTGAAAGTGAGTCAGCCGCAACAGAAAGACCTGCGATACCACAAGCCATGGTGCGGTATACATCACGATCATGTAATGCCATTAATGCTGCTTCGTATGAATATTTATCGTGCATATAATGGATTACGTTTAAGGCAGTCACATATTGTTTTGCCAACCAATCCATAAAGCTGTCCATACGAGTCATTACTGTATCGAAATCTAATACTTCATCAGTAATTGGCGCAGTTTTCGGACCTACTTGCATACCTAATTTTTCATCGATACCGCCGTTGATTGCGTATAACAATGTTTTCGCTAAGTTTGCACGCGCACCGAAGAATTGCATTTGTTTACCCACAACCATTGGTGATACACAACATGCGATTGCGTAGTCATCATTGTTGAAGTCTGGACGCATTAAATCATCGTTTTCATATTGAACAGATGAGGTATCAATCGATACTTTCGCACAGAAACGTTTAAAGTTTTCAGGTAATTGTTCAGACCAAAGAATAGTTAAGTTTGGTTCTGGAGAAGTACCCATGTTGTAAAGGGTATGTAAAATACGGAATGTATTTTTGGTTACTAATGTACGACCGTCTAAACCCATACCTGCGATGGTTTCAGTTGCCCACATTGGGTCACCAGAGAATAATTGATC
>JAGZRY010000345.1 GCA_018381425.1 Haemophilus parainfluenzae | reverse complement strand
GATGATTGAGTTAAAATGTTACTAAAGTTGCGAACATTCAAGAATGTTGGATCTTGTGCGATGATGATGCCAAGTAAAATCAACAACACAAAATAAATCGCATTTTGTTTTAAGAAATCGAATGATTTATTTTTTGGTAAGGCACTCATAATTTGTTCCTTTATGATTTATAAATATTTTGCGGCAAGTTGCAAAATTTCTTCTTGAGACGTTTTTGCCGTTTCAACGATGCCGGCAACACGACCATTACTCATGACCAAAATTCGGTCTGTTACGCCTAATAGTTCCGGCATTTCTGATGAAATCATAATGATGCCTTTATCTTTTTTAGCGAGTTCTTGAATGAGCTGATAAATTTCAAATTTTGCCCCAATATCAATACCACGAGTTGGTTCGTCGAGCATTAAGATATCTGGTTGGGTTAAAAGCCAACGGCCGATAATGACTTTTTGTTGGTTACCACCAGAAAGCGATCCAATCGTTGTTTTGTGAGAAGGTGTTTTCACGTTCATCGCATCAATCACCCATTGCGTATCGCTCGCCATTTTTTTGTTGCTGAGCAATTTCCATGGGGTGAGGTAAGATTTCATATTTGAAATCAAAGAGTTAAATTCAATGCTTAGGTTTGAATAAATCCCGGTTGAACGACGTTCCTCAGTCACCAAAGCAAAACCGTGGTTAATCGCCTCAAGTGCGGTATGATTTTTCACGATTTTTCCGTTGAGCTTGATCGTCCCTTCTTTTAATTCGCGTACACCAAAAATGGCTTCCACAATATCGGTTCGTTTTGCACCAACAAGACCTGCGATACCTAAAATTTCACCTTTGCGTAAATTAAAGGAAACATCTTGAATGGAAGGTTGATTCACCGCAGTTAAATGTTCCACTTCAAGCGTGATTTCTTTTGGTACGTTAGTTTTTTCAGGGAAACGTTGTGTTAATTCACGGCCAACCATCATTGAAACAATTTCTTCCATGGTGGTGCTTTTAACTTGAACGGTATTGATCCATTTACCATCACGAAGAATGGTGATTTCATCACAAATTTTGAAGATTTCATCCATTTTGTGTGAAATATAGATAATGCCACAACCGCGATCTTTTAATTTTTGAATAATTTTGAAAAGATGTTCCACTTCTTTTTCTGAAAGTGAGGATGTTGGCTCATCCATAATTACGATTTTAGCGTTATAAGAGAACGCTTTCGCAATTTCGATCATCTGCATTTGTGAAACGGAAAGTTTGGCCACTTTTTCTTTTGGATCAACATCAATATCCAATTCATCGAAAATCGCTTTGGTATCACGATACATTTTGGCGTGATCCACAAAAGGACCTTTAAGTGGGTAGCGACCCAACCATAGGTTGTCCATTACACTGGTTTGACGCACCAAGTTAAGTTCTTGGTGAACCATTGAAATCCCATTTTCAAGGGCTTCTTTTGATGTTTTAAAATCAACAGGTTTGCCTAAGAATAAAATTTCACCTTCGTCTTTTGCATAAATTCCGAAGAGGCATTTTAATAATGTCGATTTACCCGCCCCGTTTTCGCCCATTAAGGCGTGAACAGAGTGAGAACGAACTGTTAGATTGGCGTGATCAAGGGCTTTTACACCGGGGAAAGACTTACTGACATCTGTCATCGTCAGTAGTACATCACTGTCTTGGGTTTGAGTTGTCATATCCAACCTCATCAAAAAAGGGGAAAGGGAATTTGGGTTTCCTTTCCCCCTAAAATTAAAGAAAAGCAATCGATTTTCTTATTTTAAGAATTCACTTAGGTTATCTTTATCTACACCAACATAAGGGATACGTACCACACGGTTTTCTAATTTCCATTGTGTACCTTCTGTTGCTGCTTTACCGTTAGCAAGATTTGCAGAAAGTTGAACAACTGCTTTACCTTGGTTAACACCATCGTTTAACACAGTACCAGCAATTTCGCCTTTCTTAATTAATTGAAGTACTTCTGGTAATGCATCCACTCCAAAGATTGGTAATTTTTTACCGTGTGCTTTGGTTGCTTCTAATGCACCTAATGCCATACCGTCATTGTTTGAAATAATCATTTCAATTTCGTTCGCTTTAGAGCTAGATAACCATGCATCCACTTTATCTTTTGCCATTGCTGCATCCCACATACCGGTATCAATAAATAATTGTTCGGTAGGAATACCTTTAGCATTTAATTGCTCAATCACATATTTAGTACGTGCTTCAGCATCTGGGTG
>JAGZRY010000344.1 GCA_018381425.1 Haemophilus parainfluenzae | reverse complement strand
TCCAAACCGGCATTTGTTTATAGCAGATAAGTTCGTTTGTCATAATGAATTCCTTTTAATTTGCGTGATAAATAGCTGATTGATATGGTAGGGTATTTGGTTTCGTTTGGCAATAAAAAAGGCGACTGAAGTCGCCTAAATATTAAATTATTTTACTTGCATACCGGCAGTGACACCGCTATCAGCTGAAAGTAAGAATAAATCACTTCCGCCAGTACCAGCAGAAAGTATCATCCCTTCCGATACGCCGAATTTCATTTTACGCGGTGCAAGGTTTGCCACCACAATAACAAAACGACCTTCTAATTCTTCAGGTTTGTTGTAAGCTGCTTTAATGCCAGAGAACACTTGACGAGTATGATCGCCTAAGTCTAATTCAAAACGTAAGAGTTTGTTTGATTCTGGTACTGCTTCGCACTTCAATACTTTTGCCACACGCACATCGATTTTAGCAAAATCGTCAATGGTAATGGTGTCAGCAATAGGTTCGACATTTGAAAGTGCGGTCGCTTTTGCTGCTGTTTTTTCTGTCGCTTTGTTTGCTTCAGCGAAAAGTGCTTTGGTTTCTTCCACTACTGCATCAATTTGTTTTTTCTCTAAACGCGAGAAAAGCGCTTTAAATGGAGTAAGTTGATGACCTAATAGTGGCTGTGCAATGTTATCCCATGTTAGTTCTGTTTGTAAGAACGCTTCTGCACGTTCAGCCAGTTTTGGAAGAATCGGTTTTAAGTAAGACATTAATATACGGAAAAGCTCGATGCCCATTGAGCAAACCGCTTGTAATTCAGCCTCTTTGCCTTCTTCTTTTGCAATGACCCAAGGGGCTTTTTCATCAATGTATTTATTCGCCTTATCGGTTAATGTCATGATTTCACGAATCGCTTTGTTGTATTCGCGGCTTTCATAATAAGCAGCAATTTGTTCAGCTTGTGCAGTGAATTCTGCAAAAAGCGCTTCGTCTTCTAATTTATCTGCTAATTTGCCTTCAAAACGTTTAGCAATAAATCCAGCATTACGAGAAGCTAAATTGACTAATTTATTAACGATATCCGTATTGACACGTTGAACGAAATCTTCCAAGTTGAAATCAAGATCTTCGATGCGATCGTTTAATTTAGCCGCATAGTAATAACGTAAACATTCTGGATCAATGTGATTTAAATAGGTGCTGGCTTGGATAAATGTACCGCGTGATTTTGACATTTTGGCGCCATCTACGGTGACATAACCGTGTGCAAACACATTAGTTGGTTTACGGTATTCGCTACCTTCTAGCATTGCTGGCCAGAACAGACTATGGAAATACACGATATCTTTACCGATAAAGTGATAAAGTTCTGCATCGCTGTTTTCTGCCCAGAATTCATTAAAATCAATGCCTTCACGATCGCAGAGATTTTTGAAAGAAGCCATGTAGCCAATTGGCGCATCCAACCAAACATAGAAGAATTTATCTTTTGCCCCCGGGATTTCAAAACCAAAATAAGGTGCATCACGAGAGATATCCCATTGTTGTAAGCCACTTTCAAACCATTCTTGCATTTTGTTTGCAATTTCAGGTTGAAGCGAGCCAGAGCGAGTCCACTCCTTTAACATCCCTTCAAAAGCAGGTAAGTCAAAGAAAAAGTGTTCAGATTCTTTGATGATTGGTGTTGCACCTGATACAGCAGAACGTGGATTAATTAAATCCATTGGGCTATAAGTAGAAGCACAGACTTCACAGTTATCGCCGTATTGATCTTCTGCTTTACATTTTGGGCAAGTCCCTTTGACGAAACGATCCGGTAAGAACATATTCTTTTCAGGATCGAATAATTGAGAAATGATTTTGGTTTTAATAAAGCCTTTCGCTTTTAACTTATTGTAAATCTCAGCGGTGAGTTGTTTATTTTCTTCACTATGAGTAGAGTGATAGTTATCGAAGCTGATATTAAAACCTGCAAAATCACGTATGTGATCAGCTTTTGCTTTTGCAATTAATTCTTCTGGTGTAATGCCTAATTTATCGGCATTAAGCATAATTGGTGTGCCGTGTGCATCATCAGCACAGACAAAATGAATTTTATTGCCACGCATACGTTGGAAACGTACCCAAATATCCGCTTGAATATGTTCTAACATATGGCCTAAATGAATCGCGCCATTTGCATAAGGTAATGCACAAGTGACTAAAATTTTACGAGATTGAGTTGTCATTATTTTTCTCTTATTCTTTTTGCAAAAATTGCGAGTATGT
>JAGZRY010000343.1 GCA_018381425.1 Haemophilus parainfluenzae | reverse complement strand
TTATGGCTCAATCAACAACCTGAACATGTCAATATTAATCGCATTGAAGTGATGCCTACTGCACAAACCTTTGCACCACTTAATGTCGCAAGAATTCAAAAATAACAAGGAAATATTATGTCAGAAACCCTTTTAAATCCTTATTTCGGTGAATTTGGTGGAATGTATGTACCGGAAATTCTCGTACCGGTGCTACAACAGCTAGAAAAAGCCTTTGTTGAAGCAAAAGACGATCCTGAATTCCAACGTGAATTTCAAGATTTACTTAAAAATTATGCAGGCAGACCGACCGCTCTTACCCTTTGTCGTAATTTAACCAAAGGGACAAAAGCAAAAATTTATTTAAAACGTGAAGATTTACTTCACGGTGGTGCCCATAAAACCAACCAAGTATTAGGCCAAATTTTATTGGCAAAACGCATGGGTAAAACACGCATTATCGCCGAAACCGGTGCAGGCCAACATGGTGTTGCGACAGCCCTTGCTTGTGCGATGTTAGATATGCCTTGCCGTGTTTACATGGGGGCTAAAGACGTGGAACGCCAATCACCAAACGTCTTCCGTATGCGTTTGATGGGGGCAGAAGTAATTCCTGTACAAAAAGGTTCTTGCTCATTAAAAGATGCGTGTTGTGAAGCCATGCGTGATTGGTCAGCTAATTATGAAAATACCCATTATTTATTGGGTACAGCGGCAGGCCCTCATCCATTCCCAACCATTGTACGTGAATTCCAAAAAATGATTGGTGAAGAAACCAAACGTCAAATCTTAGAAAAAGAAGGTCGCCTACCGGATGCTGTCATTGCTGCAGTCGGTGGTGGTTCGAATGCAATTGGTATGTTTACTGATTTTATTGATGAAAAAGGTGTACGCTTAATTGGTGTGGAACCCGCTGGTCACGGCATTGAAAGTGGTGAACATGGTGCACCATTAGGTCATGCAAAAGTCGGTATTTATTTCGGTATGAAATCACCTTTAATGCAAACTGAAGATGGCCAAGTAGAAGAATCCTACTCTATTTCTGCTGGATTAGACTTCCCTTCTGTAGGACCTCAACATGCTTACTTGCAAAGTATTGGTCGTGCAGAATACCCAAGTATTACAGATGATGAAGCGTTAAATGCTTTCCAAGAATTAGCAAAACATGAAGGAATTATTCCTGCATTGGAAAGTTCGCATGCATTAGCGCATGCGTTAAAAATGGTTCATCAAGAACCGAATAAAGAACAAATCTTAGTGGTGAATCTCTCTGGCCGGGGTGATAAAGATATTTTCACTGTTGATAAAGTTTTAAAAGAAAAAGGAATGCAATAATGAGCCGTTTTGAAACTAAATTTGCAGAACTTGCAGCGAAAAAAGAAGGGGCTTTTGTACCTTTCGTTACATTATGCGATCCAACATTTGATCGCTCTTTTGAGATTATTTGCACGTTAGTCGAAAATGGCGCAGATGCTTTGGAATTAGGCTTTCCATTTTCTGATCCGCTATTAGACGGTCCAGTTATCCAAGCGGCTAATAACCGAGCGCTTAATGCGGGCCATAGCACTGAAGACAGCTTTAAATTACTCGCTAAAGTGCGGTCAAAATATCCAGAAATTCCGATTAGCTTACTCCTTTGTGCAAATTTAATTTTTGCGAAAGGATTAGATAATTTCTATCAACGCTGTGCAGAAGTCGGCGTGGATGCAGTTTTAGTGGCAGATATTCCACTATTGGCAAAAGAAGACTATGTTCAAGCTGCTAAAAAGTATGGCATTCAACCTGTCTTTATCTGCCCACCAAATGCTGATGCAAAAACAGTACAAGGCGTTGCTGAAAACAGCGAAGGTTATACATATTTAGTTTCTCGTGCAGGTGTAACAAGCGCGGAGAATCAAGCTCATGCAGCAAACTTAGATACGCTCTTAGAGCAACTTAAAGCCCACAATGCGCCACCAATCCTACAAGGTTTTGGTATTGCTCAACCAGCTCAAGTGAAAGAAGCCCTTCAACTGGGGGCAGCGGGAGCTATTTCAGGCTCTGCAACAGTAAAAATCATTGAACGAAATTTAGATAATCAAGCTCAATGCTTATCTGAACTTGCCGAGTTTGTTCGCAATATGAAAGCTGCAACCAAATAATAAATAAAAAAGTGCGGTTAAAAATTGATCTGCACCCCAAAAGTTGGACTCAACAAACCAACAATTGAGGTGCAGATTTTTTTATGGGTAAACACTACACAATCGAATTTAAATTACAGG
>JAGZRY010000342.1 GCA_018381425.1 Haemophilus parainfluenzae | reverse complement strand
TGCGGCTGGTTTTAAAGAAATACCGCCCGCATCAAAGGTCAATCCTTTGCCCACTAATACGATAGGTTTCGCATTTTTATCAGGTGCATTGTTGAAATGTAAAATAGACATATAAGCTGGATTTTGCGAACCTCGAGATACGGCTAAATACGCATTCATGCCAAGCTTTGTCATGTCTTCTTCATCAATCACATCGAGGGAAAGTGCGGCTGATGTTTCGGCTAAATTTTTAGCTTGTTCAGCTAAATAAGCCGGTGTACAAATATTGGGCGGCATATTCGCGATATTACGCGCAGCTTTTACACCATTTGCAATGGCTTGTGCTTCTGCGATAGCTTGTTGAGCTTGCGAATCATCGGTATTAAAAATGATTTCTTGAAGTGGAATAGCATCCGCTTTTTTACTTTTAAATTCATCAAATTGATAAAGACTATGTTCGATGGTTTCAACAGTAAAACGTACATTCCAAAATAGATCGCGATCTTTAATTTCCACATCCGTTAAATTATTCACCACTTGTTGAATATTTAATTCTTTTAATGTTTGGGTAACGCGTTGGATGATTTGTTTAAATTGGCGTTCAGTCATTTCACCTTTTTTACCACAACCTGCGACTAACACGCGTTTAGTCGTAAGATTAGGTAATGAATGAAGCAGAGTCGCTTGGCCAATTTTGCCTGAAAGATCTTGGCTTTGAGCTAACTGGCTGAGGTAACCTTGTGTGATTTGATCGATTTCATTGAAACTTTTTGTCAATTCATTGTTCTCATAAATGCCGATAATAAGGCAATCGGTTGATTGAGAAAGTGCGGTTGAGTTTGCTTGATATTTCATGTTATTTCCTTATGTTGCTAATTTGCTATTTAAATCAGTCAAAATAAGGTATCATACGCCATCTAAATTAGCCAGTTTCCCGTGTTTTTTAGTTAGAAAAAAGAATGATATTAACCCGATATTTAACAAAGGAAGTCTTTAAAAGCCAGGTTGCAATTTTGTTTATTTTGCTTTTAATTTTCTTCAGCCAACAACTTGTTCGCGTACTTGGTTCAGCGGCAAATGGTAAGGTTCCCGCCGATCTTGTGTTCTCTTTACTCGGTTTAGGGATGCCGACAATGGCGCAATTAATGTTGCCATTATGTTTGTTTATCGCCATTTTACTGACTTTCGGTCGTCTCTATGCAGAAAGTGAAATTACAGTAATGCGAGCCTGTGGTGTGGGCCAACGTATTCTTGTTCGCGTGGCGTTAATTCTTTCTTTACTCACAGCGGGATTGGCTGCTTACAATGCTTTATGGCTTTCCCCATGGGCTATTCAAAAACAAGCAGCTATTGTTGAAGATGCTAAAGCGAATCCTACCATGGGCGCATTGACTTCTGGTCAATTCATGTCCACAAGCAACAATAATTTCGTCTTATTCATTGATAAAATTAACGGTAATCAAATCAGTGATGTTTATCTTTTCCAAATGAAAGCCAAAGGTCAAACGAAACCATCAGTAGTTACCGCTGAAAAAGGTGAGTTAAAAGCGTTACCAAATGGCGACCAAGTACTGAATTTACAAAATACCTTGCGTGTAGAAGGGACTTCGGTACTTCCTGATTTCCGTATTACGCATTTTGATGATTACCAAGCGTATTTAGGTCATCAAGAGACAAATACAGAAAGTGATGAAGCGGCTGAATTATCTTTTGAACAATTATTAAAAGATAACAGTGCAGCAGCAAAAGCAGAGTTGCATTGGCGCATTACCTTAATTTTAGCGGTGCCTTTAATGGCACTTATCGCCGTACCAATGAGTAAAGTGAATCCTCGCCAAGGCCGTTTTGCGAAGATCTTACCGGCACTATTGCTTTATTTAATTTACTTCTTATTACAAAGCTCATTTAAATCTGCGGGTGGTGCAGGTAAGCTTGATGCAGGTTTATTAATGCCATTGGTAAATATCGCCTTTTTAATTTTAGGAATTGTGCTGAATAGTTGGGATAGTACCGCTATGCATAAATTTCGTCGTGTATTCAGAAAAGGGTAATAACAATGTTGATGAATACTCTTGATCGTTATATCGGTAAAAGCATTTTAGGGGCAATTTTTGCCACGCTATTTACGTTGGTTGGCCTTTCGGCAATTATCAAATTTGTAGAGCAATTCCGTAGCGTAGGGAAAGGTTCTTATGATATTTGGCAAGCGGTGGCTTATACAGGATTAACCATTCCTAAAGATGTGGAAACCTTTTTCCCAATGGC
>JAGZRY010000341.1 GCA_018381425.1 Haemophilus parainfluenzae | reverse complement strand
TAAATTCATACGCTACATTATCCGACCAATAATGCGAGCCATCAGAGGAAGGCAGATTATAGTAATCAAAGCCCACATCTAATAATTGTTGCACCATATCGGGGCGAGTAGGAAAGCCTGTGATTCGTTTCATATTTAACCGCCTGAGCTACGGCTGCTGCTTGAATTTGAGCTTTTAAAGCCACCGCGTGAAACTGGTTTGCTGTAAGTGCTGCCTGCATTACCTTTCACTAATACAGGTTTACCGACAGAACGATTAGTTTGTGGTTGGATAACTTGACCAGTTGGTGTTGAAACGGCACGGTTACTTGGATTGTAGCTTGGACCTAAAAATGAGCCCATCGTACGTGCGATCATATAACCCATTGCAGCACCAGCAATCGCACTGCCCATACTACCGTGTCCTTCTCCTGTTGCAGAGCTGGTGTGGCTTGTTCCCTCAGAACCGCTTGAGTTGCCAGAATGAGTTGCGCCATCTGGATTTAAGGTTTGTTTAACGGTTTGATTGTCTTCTGACCATTCGCTATTATTGCTTGGACGTGTATTTAAATTGCCCGAGATAGAGGAGCCTGAGCCAGCATGTGCAGTTGTGCCACTATTATTTTCACTAGATTGGTCAGCTTCGCACAATTCAATTTTTTGCCAATCGGCTAAACAATCCTCAAGGCTGTTATAAACATCACGTTGAACTTGCTCTTCTGAGCAGCCGCCCAATAAAGCCACAATGGAAAGGCTGACGAGAACTTGATTTTTCTTTTTCATCATAGGGTTAAAGTGTTAATAATTCAGTTAAATGATTGATTTCTAATGTAGGCAAAACACTTGCTTCAGTAAATGAATTGAGGTTTTTCCCTGATAAATTAATCCATACAGCTTGGCAGCCGGCTTGAATGGCGCCTTGAACATCCGTGGTTAAGTTGTCACCAATATGTAAAATTTCACTCGGTTTTACGCCAAAATAATGAGCAGTTTGGTGGAACAAATCTTGATGAGGTTTCGCTCTGCCTTGCTCTCCACCACGTAAACTCAGTTGAAAGTGTTCAAATCCAATACGTGTTGCAATCACATTACCATTGGTAATCACGCTAAGCGGGTAGCGATCTTTAAGTTGGTTTAATACTTCAATGCTTTCAGTGGGAACATCAATTTTATGTCGCCATTCAATAAATTCTTCCATAGCGATGGCCAAAGTGCGGTCAATTTCAACCGCACTTTTACTATGATGCGCCAGTAAGTGCCGTAACGTTTCGACCCGCCAGGCGATCACATCTTCAGCAATCAAGGGATCTTTCTCCGCCAGTTGCCATTTACATTCTCGCCAATATTCTGAGGTAAGATCGGTCAGTTGTGCGTGTTCTTGTACACATTGAAGAAAGCGTTCTTCGGCCAAACGAATGACATCACTATTATCGTAAAGGGTATCATCAAGATCAAAACTCATGACCTTGAAAGGCTGAAGAGCGCGGTAAAATCGCATAGTTAATCCTATTTAATGGTATTGACACCAAGCCATGCTGTTGCACGTTCATTGGTGATTTCTTCGTGTGTCCACATGCTCATTAAGTCAGGCTGAGGATGTTTGTTGGTGTTATAGCCGATCAAATGAGCAAAATCAAATACGGCATGCGGATAGTCATTAATGAGCAATAAGGCTAAATAACCACTTTCATCCCAGCAGATTTCTAATTTACGTGCTTCGTGGTGATTGCGAGTGTTATCGACGTTATAAACATGTAAGCAATCGACAACAGGCTGCGCATTTTGACGCATATCTAACGCATAAAAATAGCCCGTTTCACCGTCATCTTCAAACATTACCGATAGATGATCATGCACAGTTGAGTGTGTGCCGACTTGCTTTGGTTGACCGAGAAAGAGTTGATCTTCGAGGGTTAAATGTAACATTTTCTTTCCTTTAAATATTAGATAGAAAAACACCGCACTTTTATGCAAAGTGCGGTGCTATTTTACATTAAATTAAGCAAAAATTATGCTTGACCTTTAACCGCTTTTAAACCTAAGAACGGAGCTGGTGTACCAGCACGCTCTAATGCTTCTTCAATACGGATTAATTGGTTGTATTTAGCAATACGGTCAGAACGGCTCATAGAACCAGTTTTGATTTGACCTGCTGCTGTACCAACCGCTAAATCAGCGATAGTCGCATCTTCGGTTTCACCTGAACGGTGAGAGATTACAGCGGTGTAACCTGCATCTTTAGCCATTTTGATTGCTGCTAAAGTT
>JAGZRY010000340.1 GCA_018381425.1 Haemophilus parainfluenzae | reverse complement strand
GTGAAACGCCGATGCGCCGATGGTAGTGTGGGGCTTCCCCATGTGAGAGTAGGACACCGCCAGGTACTGAATGTAGAACCCCGAGCTGAATGGCTTGGGTTTTTGTTTTTAGATTGGATTTTAATAAAATAAAAGTGCGGTAGAAAGTTAGGCTGTTTTTACGTAGAGAATATATAAAAGGGCGTTTATCCCAACTATCTGGGGATAGACTCCTTTAATCTTTTAAGAAAATAGCTTATTCCAGAAAGAACAGACAAATTCTCTTTCTTCTGCAAACGCCGAATCATCAACAATGACAGGATTTCCTAATAAGTTCAGATGATGAATTTTATTACGCAGTGTCACGTAGCAGGATTTGAGCTTTTCACATTCTGTTAGAGAAATAATGTGATATTCTGCCATTGAATCAAAGATACGAACGTTATCAGACCATTTGGTTAATATTGGATTAGCTGGGGCATTCGCAAGCATCAGATACTGGGCGATAAATTCAATATCGGTAATGCCGCCACGATCGGTTTTGATATTAAAAAAGCCATCTTTTGTATGAGATAAATGTTCGTACATTTTTTCACGCATTTCTCTTACTTCGATTTTTAGCTGATTAATATCTCTTTGAGCGGAAAGTACATTACAGCGAATTTTTTCAAATTCTTCTGCTTTTAATTCAGTTTCACCAAAAATGGCACGACTGCGGACAAGTGCTTGCTTTTCCCAAGTCCATGCTTCATTGAGTTGATAGTTTTCAAATGCTTGAATTGAACAGCCTAATAAGCCAGCATCGCCTGAAGGACGTAATCGCATATCAACATCGTAAAGTACGCCTGCACTGGTGTTCATACTAAAAATGCTGACAATTTTTTGAGCCAATCTTAAATAGAATTGGTTGCTATCAATGGATTTTTTCCCACCAATGGTTTG
The DNA here is from genome assembly GCA_018381425.1 of Haemophilus parainfluenzae. Taxonomy (GTDB): domain Bacteria; phylum Pseudomonadota; class Gammaproteobacteria; order Enterobacterales; family Pasteurellaceae; genus Haemophilus_D; species Haemophilus_D parainfluenzae_O. The sequence continues at coordinate 1,333 of JAGZRY010000340.1, read as the reverse complement.
GCCTTCAACAGCTTGGTATAAAAAGACTAAATCCAAATCGGATTTATACCCGAGTTCAATTCCGCCTAATTTACCATAGCCTATGACTAAAAAGCCTTTTTCAGTTTTATCTACAAGGTGTTCGGGGATTCCAAATCGTTGACTGACTTGTTGCCAAGCAAAATTGACAACGGCATCAATGATTGATTCAGCCAGATAAGTGAGATGATCGCTTACTTTCATAACAGGCAATACGCCGAGAATATCAGCGGCTGCAACACGTAATAAAATAGACTGTTTGAATTGGCGTAAACCGTCAATAAATTGCTCTTCATAGTCTTGCGGTAATCGCAGCATATATTGCTTTAATTCGTCAGGATATTGTGTGAATGGCAATGGATTACGTAGCGCTTCAGTATTTAATAATTCATCGAGTAGAATAGGGTGACGAGCCACTTGTTCAGCGATCATCTGGGATTGCGCACATAGTTCAATGAGCTGCTCAATGGCTTGAGGATTTTCTAAGAGCAATTCCAAATAAGTCGTTCTACTCGCAATTTTATCGATAATATTGAGGATACGTGGCAATAAAGTGTGGTAATCTTTTTGTTCAAATATTTGAGTGAAGATATTTGGCAATAAGTGAGCTAAAACTTCTCGACCTCGAGAGCCAATAACCCGGCGCACAAGCCCCTCTTTAAATTGAATAAGTTTATCTAAGATATCGGAAATTGCGTCCTCATCAATGTGATTATCGACCAGCATTTGTTCAATATCATCGAGGTCACTTTCTAAAAAATCAATCCACCGATTATTGTCATCGGTACGTTCATCTTTTTCTTCACCAATTAATGCATCAAAAACTGACCGCACTTTTTGTTGGTGTGCTTGTAGTGTTTGATAGAAATCATCCCAGCTTTCAATTTGATAAGATTTTATCGTAGCCTGATTGTTCTCATCTAAATAAGTGTATTCTCGACAAGCAATCATTAATCTAAGGCGATTTTCTTCATCTGTTGGCAGAAGTTGCGTTTGTTGGTCATCAATGGCTTGAAGCACATTTTCAGTACGTCGTAGAAAGATATAAGCTTCTTTTAATTCATGATATTGCTGAGGCGTAATTAAACCAAGATCTCGTATTTCAGGGAGAAGTTTAAGCAATTCATGTTGTTGGAGCTTAATCTCTCGTCCACCTCTAATCAGTTGAAAAACTTGCACAATAAATTCGATTTCTCGAATCCCGCCTGCGCCTAACTTAATATTGTCTTTTAAGCCACGACGACGCACTTCACGCTCAATTTTACCTTTCATTTCACGTAAAGCTTGAATCACACTAAAATCAATATAGCGTCGA
>JAGZRY010000339.1 GCA_018381425.1 Haemophilus parainfluenzae | reverse complement strand
GCAAGCCTTACAACCAGAATTATCGATTACTGAACTTTCAGCTGAAAAGGCTGATTTTTGGTCATTACAAAAACATGCCACAAAAGCGATTTCTTTATTTTTAAAACAGCCGCGTCGCTCCCTATTGGTTTTAAAAGCAGATGATCAAGCAGAATATGCAGATTTATTAGCAAAATTTATTCGCCAAGAACAGCCAAAAGAGCGGTCAGTTTTTGGGGTAAATTATGTGGTTGAGCAAGGTGATTCTTTTTCTTTCCCTCGTATTTATACCGAGCCAGCTCAATCATCAGCGGATAATTTTGCCGCACAAGGTGATGTACTGAAGGCATTACATGCCGATCAATTTAGTCTTTTTGGTAGTGTGCGTGTTCATCCAAGTTCGCAAGATATTTTACTTACACCTAGTTTAGTGCATCAAGCCAATGGGGGTGTTTTGATTTTAAGTGCAGCAACGATGCTAAGCCAATTTGATTTATGGCAACGTTTAAAACATATTTTACAAACGCAAACTTTTGATTGGTATTCAGCCCATCCATTTAAAACCTTGCCTTGTGATATTCCAAGTTATCCACTTAATTTAAAAGTGGTGATTTTAGGCAATCGCACTGAAATTGCAACCTTAGGTGAGTTGGAAGAAGATCTTTACAGCTTGGCTGATTATGCTGAAATTGAAAGTTATTATTCTGTTGCACAACCTAAAGCACAAGAAAATTGGGCTAATTATGTGTTGGCATTAGCCTCAAAATATGAGCTCGATTTAGATTTAACCGCATTAAATAAACTCTATCAGTTATTGGTGCGTGAGAGTGAAGATCGCTTTTTAATTAACATTTCACCGTTAAAAATAACAGAAATGTTGCTTAATGCCGCGACGTTGTCACAAAAACAAACCTTAAGTGCGGTTGATTTTGAACAAGCTTTTAAACAAAAGAACGAACAGCACGGTTTTTTACGTGAACGTACTTATGCAGATATTCTCAATGAACAAATTTATGTGGAAACCAACGGTGAAATTGTTGGGCAAATAAATGGCTTGTCTGTGATTGAATATCCAGGCACCCCCGTTTGTTTCGGCGAACCTTCTCGTATCAGTTGTTTAGTGCAGTTTGGTGATGGTGAAGTCGTGGATGTTGAGCGTAAAAACGAATTAGCGGGCAACCTTCACGGAAAAGGCATGATGATTTCTGAAGCGTGCTTGGCTAGTATCTTAGAGTTGCCATCACAGTTACCATTTTCTGCTTCTTTAGTATTTGAACAGTCCTATGGAGAAATTGATGGTGACAGTGCGTCTCTAGCTATTTTCTCTGTATTAGTCAGCGCGTTATCCGATTTGCCATTGCCACAAAATATTGCGATTACCGGTACCATTGACCAATTTGGTTTGGTGCACGCAGTAGGTGGTGTGAATGATAAAATTGAAGGCTTTTTCACTATTTGCCAACGTCGTGGTTTGACGGGTAAACAAGGGGTGATTATTCCTGCCACAACAATTCAGCAATTAAGTTTATCTGATGAAGTGGTTGAGGCGGTGAAAAATGAGCAGTTCTTTATCTATCAAGTCGAAGATATTTATCAAACAGCTAAAATCCTATTTGACCGCGATTTATTAGAAGAGAAAGAAGAATATGCGAAGGGCAAAGAGCCTATTGCGCGTCTAATTCAAAATCGAATTGCTTTCCGTTCGGAAACGCCGAAAAAAAGCTGGTTAGATTTCTTTAAATCTTAATTTCTTAAAAGCGAACCTTGTGTTCGCTTTTCTTTTATCTTAATTTCACTGACTGATCCGACAAGTTGAGCTAACAAGTGTTCGCTGTTTACATTTCTTATAAATCCCCATAGAATCCTTGCTTATTGGTTGTAACCAAGCAAAACTATATATACAAGGAAATAAAAAATGGAAAACACCTGTACACCAAACATTAAAAGCAGCTATACCTATGAAGATTTATTAGCTTCTGGTCGTGGTGAATTATTTGGTAAAGAAGGCCCGCAACTTCCAGCACCAACGATGTTGATGATGGATCGTATTGTAAAAATGACCGAAGACGGCGGTGTGTTTGGTAAAGGGTATATTGAAGCGGAATTAGATATTCATCCAGATTTACCGTTTTTCGGTTGCCACTTTATTGGTGACCCAGTTATGCCAGGCTGCTTAGGTTTAGATGCGATGTGGCAATTAGTCGGTTTCTTCCTTGGCTGGGTAGGCGGTAAAGGTAAAGGCCGTGCATTAGGCGTAGGTGAAGTGAAATTTACCGGA
>JAGZRY010000338.1 GCA_018381425.1 Haemophilus parainfluenzae | reverse complement strand
GATTAAAGTTGTTTGACGTGTTTCTGCACGAGTTGGCCATACCACTTTACGACCTTCAACTTTTGCTTCGCTAAAGAATGTACGAGCTTTTGTACCTTGATTAGTAATTGCAGCTAAACCAAAGGCAATTAATAAAGCGACAACTACGCCAACTACACGTACAGGTAAAGAGAAGGCATCTTTAAAATAAACGTTACCAATCGCTGCTGCAGTAAAAAATGCCACAGAAAGAATCCAAAGAAGAGTGTTTAAGCCTTTTGATTTTCCTTCTACGACTTGTTCTTGGTCGTGTTTCTTTTTCTCAACAATTTCAGTTGCCATAAGTGAATCCGTATAAAATAAGGGATAAATAATTTTTAGATTAATTTCAGAACGTGCGATTGTAGCATTTTCTTTCGGGATTGCCTATGAAAAATGTTAGAAAAAACAACCGCACTTTCTGTTAATTTTTATATTCGAGCTTTGGTGGTTTGTTATCAACGATGGTTTCTTCATCCACAATCACTTTTTGCAAGTTTTCGATTGAAGGTAAATCGTACATCGTATCTAACAATACAGCCTCAACGATTGAGCGTAAACCACGTGCACCGGTTTTACGTTCAAGGGCTTTTTTCGCCATCGCTTTTAATGCTTCTGGCGTGAATTCAAGCTCCACATCTTCTAAGCCAAATAATGCTTGATATTGTTTGGTCAGTGCATTTTTCGGTTGAGTAAGGATCTGAATCAACGCCTCTTCATCTAATTCGCTTAATGGCGCAATCATTGGAAGACGACCAATAAATTCAGGAATCAAACCGAATTTCATTAAATCATCCGGCTCAACTTGGCGGAATAATTCAGAAAGATTTTCTTTCTCTTCTTCTTTCTCTACTTTCGCATCAAAACCAATCCCAGTATCAGTTTGTGTACGTTTACCAATGATTTTATCTAAGCCAGCAAATGCCCCACCACAAATAAAGAGGATTTTTGAGGTATCCACTTTCAACATTTCTTGTTGAGGGTGTTTACGTCCACCTTGTGGCGGTACAGATGCGATAGTGCCTTCAATTAATTTCAACAAGGCTTGTTGCACACCTTCACCAGACACATCGCGAGTAATAGACGCACCTTCTGATTTACGGCTGATTTTATCAATTTCATCAATATAGATAATGCCCTGCTCTGCTTTTTCCGTATCGTAATCGCAGTTTTGCAATAATTTTTGCAGAACATTTTCCACGTCTTCGCCCACATAACCTGCTTCAGTTAACGTCGTCGCATCAGCCATAGCAAAAGGCACATTTAAACGACGCGCCAAGGTTTGTGCTAATAAGGTTTTACCGCTACCTGTTGGACCAATTAACAAGATGTTACTTTTACCTAATTCCACATCATTGCTTTGGTGGTTCGTGCGTAAGCGTTTATAGTGATTGTAAACCGCCACTGACAAGACTTTTTTCGCATAATCTTGCCCAATTACATAATCATCTAAGTGCGCACGAATTTCGTGCGGTGTCGGTAATTTTTCTTCAACTGCCAGTTCGCTAGGTGTTTCGATTTCTCCACTGTCTTCCAACATACTGTGGCAAAGCTCGATACACTCGTTACAAATATAACCATCTGTACCTGCAATTAATTTACCTACTTCACTTTTTTCTCTTCCGCAGAAAGAACAGTGAAGATCGTTATCATTTGTTGTCATGTTAAATCCTTAACGTTTAATCAACACATCGTCCACTAAGCCGTAAGCTTTTGCTTCTTCTGCCGACATAAAGTTGTCACGATCGGTGTCTTTTTCGATACGCTCGATGCCTTGACCTGTATGGAAAGCAAGACGCTCGTTTAAGGTTTGTTTAATTTTTAAAATTTCTTGTGCGTGGATCTGGATATCTGATGCTTGTCCACGGAAACCACCTAACGGTTGGTGAATCATCACTCGTGCATTCGGTAATGCAGCACGTTTTCCTGCTGCACCTCCTGCAAGTAAAAATGCGCCCATTGAGCAAGCTTGGCCAATGCAAAGAGTACGCACATCCGGTTTGATAAATTGCATGGTATCGTAAATTGCCATACCCGCAGTCACTGAACCGCCTGGTGAGTTAATATAAATATTGATATCTTTTTTCGGATCTTCTGATTCTAAGAAAAGTAGCTGTGCCACAATCAAATTTGCCATACGATCTTCCACTTCACCACTCAAGAAGATCACGCGCTCTTTTAATAGGCGGGAATAAATGTCGTACGAACGTTCACCACGAGAGGTTTGTTCGACAACCATAGGAATT
>JAGZRY010000337.1 GCA_018381425.1 Haemophilus parainfluenzae | reverse complement strand
TATAAAGCTTCACAACAGCGCGTCGTTGTGCGGGGCGTATTATAAGACCTTCAGAATTCTTTGCAAGATCTTTTTGTAAAAAAATGTAAATTTTTTATTACTTGAAGATCTTTTAATCAAATCGTCTAAAAAACACAATTTTTATGTGTGTTTTATTCTACGAATTCAGACTTTCTGCAAATGCCTTTACTTTTCCCCAATCGGTATATTCAATTTCTTTGGTCGTATCCGTTTCGCCACCTGTAATTTTCATAATCAATTGAATCATGACTCGATCAATCCATTTATAACGTGGATATAGCAATGCGCCTGCAAATACGCCTACTTTTGCAGGAATCCATTTTATGCGTTGAAGAAACTTACGAACATAGACATTTCCCTCTGGCGTATCTTTCCCTTCTTTTCTCGCTGTTAAATTTACGCCAAAAAAGACCGCACTTTTTGCATTCAGCAATTCATGATGGTGTTCAACAAAATGGTATAACTGTTTATTAAAATGACCATAGCGAATGGATGCTCCAATAATCACCCGCTCAAAAAATTGAAGATCCTGCTCCTCCATTAACGGTGAAACCACCACTTCTCCTTCAAGATGCTGAGCCATAAACTCAGCAATCTTTTTAGTTTGTCCATCATGACTTGAATATAAAATTAATGTTTTCATTATGCCTTCCAAAACGCCGGTGTGAAGAGTGCCAATAATGTGAAAATTTCTAAACGACCACATACCATCGCTATGGTTAGTACCCATTTAGCACTATCTGGCATCGCTGTCATATTACTGCTTACTGAACCTAATCCTGGTCCAAGGTTATTAATACTTGCTAATACCGCATTAAAGGCATCAAAAGGTTCGACACCACATGCAATCACACTTAATAAACAAATAGTGAATACCAATAGATACGCTGAGAAAAAGGCCCAAATACTCCCAATCACTCGTTCATCAAGGACATTTTTACCCCATTTAATTGGATACACTAAATTAGGATGTACAAATCGTTTCAGTTCTCTTGCTCCTTGAAGATATAACACTAAAATCCGTGCAACACGCAAACCGCCACCGACTGAGCCCGCACAGCCACCAATAAAAGAGGCAATAATTAATAACATCGGCACAAAAGAAGGCCACTCAGCGAAATTCGATGTGGTGTAGCCTGTTGTGGTTGAAATTGATACGGCTTGGAATACGACTTGCTCAAAATCCTGCCATGAGGAATCAAAATATTGGTGGCTAACCATCACCAATGTACAAGCAACAATAAGCAAGATTTGAATACTCATAAAGAAGCGGAATTCTGGATCTTTTGTGTAAATCTTCAAAATATTTTCTCGTCCTAAAGTCGAAAATGCTCTGAAGTGCAATGCGAAGTTACAAGCCGAAATCCACAAGAAAATAACCGTGATAAAATTAATCGCCGAGCTATTAAAATAGCCGATACTGGCATCGTGCGTAGAAAAGCCGCCAATGGATACCGTCGAGAAACTATGTGTAAGTGCATCAAACGGCGTCATACCTGCTAGCCAATAAGCCAAGGTACAAGACATGGTTAAAAAGAAATAAACAAACCACAATGCCTTTGCCGTTTCTGCTATCCGTGGCTGAATTTTCTGATCTTTCATTGGACCAGACATTTCAGCTCGGTATAACTGCATTCCACCAATACCCAATAAAGGAATAATTGCAATCGCAAGTACGATGATCCCCATGCCGCCTAACCATTGTAAAAATTGACGGTAAAACAGAATGGCTTTCGGTAAATTATCTAACCCAGTCATGACTGTGGCGCCCGTGGTTGTTAACCCGGAAAACGCCTCAAATACGGCAGAAGCAACTGTTAAATGAGGTGAATCAAATAATAGTAATGGCAAGGTAGCTAACCCTCCCAGAACGAACCAAAATGCCACCACAATTAAGAAACCATCACGAGATCGCAATTCTTGTTTGTGGTGATGACAAGGCCACCAAAGCAACATGCCCACGGTTAAGCTCAATGCAAAAGCTTGCATAAACGCTTTACCGCCGCCATCGCCATAAATCAGCGCCACAAAGGCTGGAATCAGCATCGTGCCGGAAAAGCACATAATCAAAATACCGATAATCCGAATAATGGATAAAATATGCACAATATCTCGCTTAATTCATTTCTTCTAATTTCAACGTTCCTGCCGAACGCTCAATTAATGCTTGTTCAAAAGGTTTAATTTGATCTTCACTAATGCCTAACTGCAATGTAATCTGCACTTGAAAATCTTGCTGATAAATTTCA
>JAGZRY010000336.1 GCA_018381425.1 Haemophilus parainfluenzae | reverse complement strand
CATTTTTTATCCTTAATAGCGTAAGTAGCCTTGTTCAAGTACAAGACATGGTTTTGGTTTTTGTTGAATTAAATTGATATCGTGTGTCGCAATTAACACTGTTATGCCTAAACGGTTAAACTCTTCAAATAGATTGAAAATCCCTAAAGAAAGCTCACCATCTAAGTTACCTGTTGGTTCATCGGCTAATAAAAGCTGTGGTTTATGCACAATGGCACGCGCAATATCTACACGTTGTTGTTCCCCACCTGAGATTTGTGGCGGCATATAATTCGCTTTACTACGTAAGCCCACACGATCTAATGCAACCAATGCACGCGTATGTGCCTCTTTCGGATTCATACCAGCAATAATCAATGGCAATGCCACATTTTCTGCCACGCTACGATCCGTTAATAAACGATAATCTTGGTGAACCATACCGATTTGACGACGCAAAAATGGGATTTCATATTTAGACAAACGCGTAATATCATGACCATTAAACCAAATATTACCGGCATTCGCCTTTTCCATTCCCATAATTAATTTAAGCAAGGTACTTTTACCCGCACCAGAATGCCCAACAAGATAAGTCATACTTCCAACAGGAAGATGAAAATTTAAGCCTTGCAAGGCCGGCTGAGTCGCACCGTGATAAGCTTTAGAGACATTTGAAAATCGAATCACTTTATTATTCCTTTTTATTCTTCATTTTCGTGAACAAACAATGCTTCAATAAATTCTTCTGCATTAAATTCGCGTAAATCTTCAATCTTTTCACCCACACCAATATAACGAATTGGTAAATTAAACTGATCTGCAATGGCGAAAATTACCCCACCTTTTGCTGTGCCATCTAATTTAGTTAATGTAATACCCGTTAACCCAACCGCTTCATTAAAGAGTTTGGCTTGGCTAATTGCATTTTGTCCTGTACCCGCATCAAGAGTAAGCATAATTTCGTGCGGTGCAGTTTCATCATATTTTCTCATGACACGAACAATTTTCTTCAATTCATCCATGAGATTATTTTTATTTTGTAAACGTCCTGCCGTATCCGCAATTAAAACATCAATGTTACGTGCTGCGGCAGATTGCATCGCATCAAAAATCACTGAGGCAGAATCTGAACCCGTATTTTGTGCCACCACTGAAATATTGTTACGCTCACCCCATACTTGAAGTTGTTCTACTGCTGCGGCACGGAAAGTATCCCCTGCTGCTAACATGACTGATTTACCTTCATTTTGGAATTTACGAGCTAACTTACCAATTGTGGTTGTTTTACCTACACCGTTCACGCCAACCATTAAAATAACATACGGTTTTTTAGAGGTATCAATAACTAGTGGCTGCGCGACAGGTTTTAAGATCTCCGCCATTTCAACTTTAAGTTGTTGATAAAGCAATTCTGCATCTTGTAATTGTTTACGACTTGCGTGCTCAGTTAAATTCTTAATGATCTTATTGGTTGTTGGCACACCAATATCAGCAATTAAAAGTTGCTCTTCCAACTCATCAAATAAATCATCATCAATTTTTTTGCCTAAAAAGAAAGATCGGAAACCCGCGCCAATATTTTGTTTGGTTTTGAGTAAGCCTTTAACTAAACGGCTGAAAAAACCGCCTTCACTTGGTTTTTCTTGCGTTTCGATATTGATATCTGAGCGTAATTCGTCTTTAACATCGTCAACAATTTCAGATTCAATCTCCGCTTCAACCACAGGAAGATCTTCAATGACATTATCTGGTTCAATAATGCTTTCTGCTGGCTCTTCTGTAGGAAGTGCGGTTGAAATTTCTTCTGTTTTTACCGTTTCTTCGTCAATTGTTTCAATCACCGGTGTATCTAAAACAGGTTCAACATTGACCGCACTTTCAGGTGAAATCACTTGTTCTACGATAGGTTCAAGATGCTCAACAACGACCTCTTCTGCTTTCTCCTCTTGCAGTTGTTCAGCTAATTCCTGTAATTCTTCTTGTTCAACTTGCTCTAATTGAACGTTCTCTTCAGCGTGAACAATTTCTTCCTCAGGTGAAACATCGGCAAGTTCTACAGACTGTTCCTCAATAATCGGCTCAATTTTTTGTTCTTCTTGTTTTTTATTGCGACCAAAAAGAGAGGCCCAAAATCCACCTTTTTTCTTTTCTTCTGACATAAATTCTTCTCTTAAACACAAATCTGTAAAAAATACTGCTTATTCTAGCAAAAAATCGTCTAAACTAAGCACAATTTTCACTAAAAATCTGTTTCTTTATGAAAAAAATGCAAGTTCAAAATGCCAAAGGCGAAGTTCG
>JAGZRY010000335.1 GCA_018381425.1 Haemophilus parainfluenzae | reverse complement strand
TTACCAGTCAGATAAAGACAAATTCGACAACGTACTAAAACGCTGTTTGAAAGCCAGACCTTCACGAGATTTAACTGGCTACTGGCAGGGAAATAAGAAACCTGCGGCAAAATTCGGATTGGAAAGTTTATGTTTAGAAGCCTCAAACGATAACCAATATTTAGCCGTAGCCTAAATAATTTAAAACAACATAAGGAGCAATGATGGAAACCATGACACACACGCCACTTAATGTGGATTTAAAAAAGATGGACTATGAAACCTTCAAAACTTTTATGCGTGAACTGGCTCAGATGTATTCAAACGTAAAAGATGATGCCTATCTGTTGTTCTATCACAATTTGCGAGAACTTGCGAAAGAAGTCGGTACTTTACCCCGTAATCCGCTGATATTTTATGGAGCCTATGAAATCGCTAATAATCAGGTAGTAGTGGCGATATTTGAAATGCAATTTACCGATGAAGTATTTGAAACCGAAGATGGGAAACCTTATCAGATTCTTTCTATTATTAGTAGTTTTGCGGAAGATAAAATCTATCTACGTTGTCCGACTAAAATTAGAGAACACCTCACCCAACCTGAATACGTTGCTCTCTGCGAACAGGCTTATCCTGCAATGATGGAACAAATGCTGCTAGAGGAGCAACGAGAAAGACTGTTTAGAAGAAAACGGAAAAGTGAGTAATGGAAAAATAAGTAGAATTCTGTAAAATACATTTATAAAAAATAATGCCCTTATCGAAATAAGGGCATTTTTGTACGGTTTTGTTTAAATTTTGGTCTTCGTGCAACTGCTACATAATACCGAAAAAATTCATTGTTTTTTATGACCGCTCTTTTATTTTCACTAATTTCTTAAAATCTCATAGATTTCAGAATCTTTTCTATCAAGATAATGGATGGATTGGATTTTACGAATAGTGCGTGATTTACCACGAATTAATAAGGTTTCTGTCGTTGCCAAGTTGCCACGGCGAGAAATTCCTTTAAGTAATTCACCGTGTGTAATTCCCGTTGCAGCAAAAACAAGGTTATCATCACGTACTAAATCTTCTAATTTTAAGATTTCATTGACCTTCACGCCTAAGGCTTCACAACGTTGAACTTCTTCAGCGGCAATTTTGTGGTTTTCTTCTGTATCGCCTTTCACTTCATTACGTGGAATAAGACGAGCTTGCATATCCCCACCTAATGCACGAATTGCAGCGGCAGCTGCCACACCTTCAGGTGCACCGCCTATGCCATAAACCATATCCACTTCAGCATCCGGTAAACAACATAAAACCGAAGCGGCAACATCACCATCTGGAATAGCCATTACACGAATACCTAAATTATGCATTTGCTTAATCACTTCATCATGACGTGGTTTAGCGAGTACCATCACCGTTAAATCCGATAAGGATTTACCTAAACGAGAAGCTACACGGCGAAGGTTTTGTTCAATTGGTAAACTTAAATCAATCATGCCTTTCACTTCAGGGCCGACAACCAATTTTTCCATATACATATCAGGCGCTTTTAAAAAAGTACGTTTACCACCAGCAGCCAATACTGAAATGGCATTTGATTGGCCCATTGCAGTCATTCTTGTGCCATCAATCGGATCAACCGCAATAGAAACGAGTTCACCATTACCTGACCCTACTTTTTCGCCAATATAAAGCATTGGTGCTTCGTCAATTTCCCCTTCACCAATCACAATTTCACCGTCCATATGGATTAAATTCAGCATATAACGCATGGCTTTGACTGCCGCCTCATCCGCCGCATTTTTATTACCACGTCCAAGCCAAGTATAAGCCGCTAATGCAGCTGCTTCGGTTACCCTTGAAAATTCAATAGCTAATGCACGATTCATTTTTCTCTCCCAATGCAAAAAGTCTCGCTATTTTATCATTAAGCAAACGTTTGCATAATAATTTTTGACAAGAGGCTTTTAAAAATAGGATTAAGTGGGTAGAATAAAGCCGTTTCGGACTTATTTTAAAAAAGGAAATCACTATGTCTTTAGAAATTTTAGATCAGCTTGAAGAAAAAATTAGACAAGCAGTAGAAACCATTCAATTACTTCAACTTGAAGTGGAAGAATTAAAAGAACAAAAAAATCAATCTCAACAAGCGGTAGAAGCGTTGCAGCATGAAAATGAACAACTTAGAAATGAACACCGCAACTGGCAAGAACACATTCGTTCATTGTTGGGTAAATTCGACAACGTATAATGACTATAAAGGCTTAGAAAATCTAAGCCTTTTTTCTTATTAGGAAACAATATGAATATTTGC
>JAGZRY010000334.1 GCA_018381425.1 Haemophilus parainfluenzae | reverse complement strand
GCGAAAGAACCTATTTCTATGGAAACCCCAATCGGTGATGACGATGATTCACATTTAGGTGATTTTATTGAGGATTCAACTCTTGAATTGCCATTAGATTCTGCAACCGCACAAAGCTTAAAAGTAGCGACTCATGAAGTGTTAGAAGGCTTAACACCTCGTGAAGCGAAAGTATTACGTATGCGTTTTGGTATTGATATGAATACCGACCATACACTCGAAGAAGTGGGTAAACAATTTGATGTAACTCGTGAGCGTATTCGTCAGATTGAAGCGAAAGCATTGCGTAAATTACGTCATCCTAGCCGTTCTGAGACATTAAGAAGTTTCCTGGATGAGTAATTGTCTATTTATATAAAAAGAAAAGGCAGAGATCTCTGCCTTTTTATTTGATTAAATTTGGTTATTTACCTCGAAATCACATTCCTTTAAAATACGCGCCTTTCTTCATTTAAAAACAAAAAAGGAACTTTATGGAAGAATCTCAAGAGCTCGAAAAACTGCCGCGAGTGATTACCGGTGTATTAAAAGTAGTATTAAGTTTTTCACTTATTGCTTTGGCTTTAGTGTTAATTATTGCTTTAGCTAAAATTACATATACGTTAGCGATCATGGTATTTAATACATCAAGTGTAGTGCCTTATGATGTTGCAGAACAAGCTGTGATGTTTTTCTTATATTTCGGTTTTATTGGTCTTATTGTGCAATATTTTAAAAGTGGCTACCACTTTCCTTTGCGATATTTTATTTATGCGGGGATTACCGCCATGTTGCGCCTGATTATTGTGAATCATGAAAGCTCAGTTGATACCATCTTATTTGCAGGCGCGATTTTAATTATGGTTATTGCACTTTGTTTAGTGTTGTATTCCAATAAAATTAAAATTTAAAAGTGCGGTTATTTTGACCGAGATTTTGGAATGGATTATTCCGGCACAATCCATTCCACTGTCCAACTTCCCGTACCTTCAGGGACGAGCGTTTGGGTTAAATAAGGTAAAATAGATTTCATTTGCTGTTCTAATTGCCAAGGTGGGTTAATCACCACCATTCCACTTGCGGTCATACCACGTTGATCGCTATCAGGGCGAACCACCAATTCAATTTTCAAAATTTTACGAATCCCTGTTGCTTCTAACCCTTTAAAAATGCGTTTTGTTTGTTGGCGTAGAACCACTGGATACCAAATGGCATAAGTGCCTGTCGCAAAGCGTTTATAACCTTCTTCTATCGCTTTCACCACTAAATCATAATCTTCTTTTAATTCATAAGGCGGATCAATAAGCACTAAACCACGACGCTCTTTTGGTGGAAGCGTGGCTTTGAGTTGTTGGAAACCATTTTCTGATTTTGTGGTGATATTCTTAAACTCTTTGAAATTATTGCGCAATAATGGAAAATCGCTCGGATGTAACTCTGTGAGCAAAGCGCGATCTTGCGAACGCAATAATTGGGCGGCAATCATTGGTGACCCAGCATAATAGCGTAATTCTTTGCCACCATAATTGAGCTTCTTAATAATTTCCACATAGCGAGCAATTTCTTCGGGTAAATCTGTTCTTTCCCAAAGTCTGCCTATTCCTTCTTTATATTCGCCCGTTTTTTCTGATTCGTTAGAACTTAAACGATAGCGACCGACCCCAGAATGGGTGTCGAGATAGTAGAAGCCTTTTTCTTTCAGCGAAAGATTTTCTAGTATTAGCATTAACACAATGTGTTTTAGTACATCGGCATGGTTGCCGGCATGAAAACTGTGGCGATAACTTAACATAGTTTCTCCTTTATGATGAGAAAAGTACGCCCAAGATTGATGATGGTATAACTTTTCTGCAGAAAAAATATTATCACTTGAAACACTAAAACCTTTGAAGAACTTTGAATTCAAGGGATATTCATGATGACAGAATTTTTTATGATCTGGCAACTTATGGGAAAGCAAATTGAAAGGTTAATAATATATTATATGCTTATAGAGAATCTAGTTTTTTTATTATAAATACTTTTGTTGTCTTACTTTACAAGATAAGGTGTAATTTCTAGAACGTTGAAGATAACACTTGAAAAGTGAGTCTATAATTTAACTTATTATTTTCATTGCTTAAATTGACTCTCGAGGACTAAACAAAAAAACTAAACTAAAGTTAATGTTATTTCCTATTGTTTTATTCTTAATTGCGATATAAAATTCTTTCAAATTTTAGTCGGGGTGCCACAAGGTGGCTGAGATGATACCCGTGAACCTGAAACAGTTAGCACTGACGTAGGAAACTAATATGCCAAAATACTTT
>JAGZRY010000008.1 GCA_018381425.1 Haemophilus parainfluenzae | reverse complement strand
CTAACAATGTTTCCGATTTGGAGACTATATAACAGGTAACTTACACCTCCTTTTCTATTTTGAAGTTAGAATTGTGATTGGTGTTAGTTTTTTATTAGCTAAATTTTATTGGAGCTCTGGTCTAATGCAGAACCAAAGAATCCGTATCCGCTTAAAAGCTTTCGATCACCGTTTGATCGATCAATCTACTGCGGAGATCGTAGAAACAGCTAAACGTACTGGTGCACAAGTTCGTGGTCCAATCCCTTTACCAACTCGTAAAGAGCGTTTCACCGTGTTGATTTCTCCACACGTGAACAAAGACGCGCGTGACCAATACGAAATTCGTACACACAAACGTTTAGTAGATATCGTAGAGCCAACAGAAAAAACTGTTGATGCATTAATGCGTTTAGATTTGGCTGCCGGCGTGGACGTGCAGATCAGCCTAGGTTAATTAAGAGGTTATTACAATGATTGGTTTAGTCGGTCGTAAAGTTGGTATGACCCGTATCTTCAATGAAGACGGTGTTTCTGTACCAGTTACCGTTATCGAAATCGAAGCCAACCGCGTAACTCAAGTTAAAACTCTTGAAAACGATGGCTATACTGCAGTTCAAGTTACTACTGGTTCTAAAAAAGCGAATCGTGTAACTAAACCTGAAGCAGGTCATTTCGTGAAAGCAGGTGTTGAAGCTGGTCGCGGTTTATGGGAATTTCGTACTGAAGGTGAAGAATTCACTTTAGGTCAAGAAATCAATGTTGACATCTTTGCAGATGTTAAAAAAGTAGATGTTACTGGTACTTCTAAAGGTAAAGGTTTCCAAGGTGGTGTTAAACGTTGGAACTTCCGTACTCAAGATGCTACACACGGTAACTCTTTATCACATCGTGTACTTGGTTCTATTGGTCAAAACCAAACTCCAGGTCGTGTGTTTAAAGGTAAAAAAATGGCAGGACATTTAGGTGCTGAGCGTGTAACCGTTCAATCACTTGAAGTTGTTCGTGTAGATGCTGAGCGTAAATTGCTATTAGTAAAAGGTTCTGTACCTGGTGCTATCAATGGCGATGTTATCGTTAAGCCGGCAGTTAAAGCATAAGTCTAGGAGATAGAGATGGAATTACAAGTTGTAGGTGCAAACGCACTCACTGTTTCTGAAACTACCTTCGGACGTGAGTTTAACGAAGCTTTGATTCACCAAGTTGTTGTTGCTTATGCGGCTGGTGCTCGTCAAGGTACTCGTGCGCAAAAAACTCGTGCTGAAGTGTCTGGTTCAGGTAAAAAACCTTGGCGTCAAAAAGGTACAGGTCGTGCTCGTTCTGGTGATATCAAATCACCAATCTGGCGTTCTGGTGGTACAACCTTCGCGGCTAAACCACAAGATCACAGCCAAAAAGTGAACAAGAAAATGTACCGTGGTGCTATCAAAAGCATTCTTTCTGAATTAGTTCGTCAAGACCGTTTGGTTGTTGTTGAAAAATTCGAATTAGATGCACCAAAAACTAAAGTTTTAGTACAAAAATTAAAAGATTTAGCAGTTGAAGATGCGTTAATTATCACAGCAAGTTTAGATGAAAATCTATTCTTAGCAGCACGTAACTTATATAAAGTTGATGTACGTGATGTTCAAGGTATCGATCCAGTTAGCTTAATCGCTTTCGATAAAGTGATTGTTACTGTTGACGCTGTGAAACAAATTGAGGAGATCCTAGCATGAGTCAAGAACGTTTGCTAAGCGTGCTACGTGCACCGCACATCTCTGAAAAAGCAACTAACAATGCTGAAAAATCTAACACTGTTGTACTTAAAGTTGCTTTAGATGCGAACAAAGCTGAAATTGCTGCTGCTGTTGCTCAATTATTTGAAGTAAAAGTTGACTCAGTTCGTACTGTGGTTGTTAAAGGTAAAACTAAACGCCGTGGTAACAAAATGGGTCGTCGCAGCGACTGGAAAAAAGCTTATGTAACTTTAGCCGAAGGCCAAAACTTGGACTTCGTGGACAGTGCAGAGTAATCGGAGGAAATTAGAGAATGGCTATCGTTAAATGTAAGCCGACCTCCGCTGGTCGTCGTCACGTTGTTAAAATCGTGAACCCTGAATTACACAAGGGTAAACCTTACGAGCCTCTTCTAGATACTAAATCTAAAACTGGTGGTCGTAACAATTATGGTCGTATTACCACTCGCCACATCGGTGGTGGTCATAAACAACATTACCGTTTAATCGATTTCAAACGTAACAAGTTAGATATCCCAGCGGTTGTTGAACGTTTAGAATATGATCCAAACCGTTCAGCTAACATTGCTTTAGTGCTTTATAAAGATGGTGAACGCCGTTATATCTTAGCACCTAAAGGTTTGTCAGTTGGCGATCAAATCCAATCTGGCGTTAATTCACCTATTAAAGTGGGTAACTCATTACCAATGCGTAATATCCCAGTTGGTTCAACAGTACATAACGTTGAATTAAAACCAGGTAAAGGCGGTCAAATCGCTCGTTCTGCTGGTGCTTATGTACAAATCATCGCTCGTGAAGGCAACTACGTAACTTTACGTTTACGTTCAGGCGAAATGCGTAAAGTATTAGCTGAATGTGTTGCTACAATCGGTGAAGTTGGTAACTCAGAACATATGCTTCGCGTATTGGGTAAAGCTGGTGCTAACCGCTGGAGAGGCATTCGCCCTACAGTTCGTGGTACTGCAATGAACCCAGTAGATCACCCACACGGTGGTGGTGAAGGTCGTAACTTTGGTAAACACCCAGTAACTCCTTGGGGCGTTCAAACTAAAGGTAAGAAAACTCGTCACAACAAACGTACTGATAAATTCATCGTACGTCGTCGTGGCAAATAATTTAAATTAATAAGAGGATAAGCCATGCCACGTTCTCTCAAGAAAGGTCCTTTCCTTGACCTACACTTGTTGAAGAAGGTAGAGAAGGCGGTGGAAAGCGGGGATAAAAAACCAATCAAAACTTGGTCCCGTCGTTCAATGATCATTCCTTCAATGATCGGATTGACCATCGCAGTCCATAATGGTCGTCAGCACGTTCCTGTTTATGTATCTGATGAAATGATCGGCCATAAATTAGGTGAATTTGCACCGACTCGTACATACCGCGGTCACGCGGCAGATAAGAAAGCTAAGAAATAAGAGGTAAATAGATGGAAACTATCGCAAAACATCGTTACGCTCGCACTTCTGCCCAAAAAGCTCGCTTAGTTGCCGATTTAATTCGTGGTAAAAAAGTTGCGCAAGCATTAGAAATCTTAACTTTTACTAACAAAAAAGCTGCGGCTTTAGTGAAAAAAGTATTAGAGTCTGCTATTGCTAACGCAGAGCATAATGATGGTGCAGATATCGATGATCTTAAAGTTGCTAAAATCTTCGTTGACGAAGGTCCTAGCATGAAACGTGTTATGCCACGTGCTAAAGGTCGTGCAGATCGTATTTTAAAACGTACTAGCCACATTACTGTGGTTGTGTCAGATCGTTAATAAGTAGAGGAATAGCAATGGGTCAAAAAGTAAATCCAAATGGTATTCGCCTAGGTATTGTAAAACCTTGGAACTCTACTTGGTTCGCGAATACACAAGATTTCGCCGACAATCTTGACGGTGACTTCAAAGTACGCAAATTCTTAAATAAAGAATTAGCAAATGCTTCGGTTTCACGTATTACTATTGAGCGTCCAGCGAAAAGTATTCGTGTAACAATTCACACAGCTCGCCCTGGTATCGTTATCGGTAAAAAAGGTGAAGATGTTGAAAAATTACGTAACGCAGTATCTCAAATCGCTGGCGTTCCGGCTCAAATCAACATTGCTGAAGTGAAAAAACCGGAATTAGATGCAAAATTAGTTGCAGACAGCATCGCTTCTCAATTAGAACGTCGTGTAATGTTCCGTCGTGCTATGAAACGTGCGGTACAAAGCGCAATGCGTTTAGGTGCTAAAGGTATCAAAGTTGAAGTTAGCGGTCGTTTAGGTGGTGCAGAAATCGCACGTTCTGAATGGTATCGTGAAGGTCGTGTACCTCTACATACTCTTCGTGCGGACATCGATTATAACACTGCAGAAGCTCATACTACATACGGCGTAATCGGCGTTAAAGTATGGATCTTCAAAGGTGAAATTTTGGGTGGAATGGCTGCAGTTGCGCAATCAGAACAACAACCTGCCGACAAGCCTAAAAAGGCTCCGCGTGGCAAAGGTCGTAAGTAAGGAGAAACGCTAAATGTTGCAACCAAAACGTACAAAATTCCGTAAAGTTCACAAAGGCCGTAACCGTGGTATCGCGGGTGGTACTGAAGTTAGCTTCGGTACATTCGGGTTAAAAGCAGTTGGTCGTGGTCGTTTAACCGCTCGTCAAATTGAAGCGGCTCGTCGTGCAATGACACGTGCAGTTAAACGTCAAGGTAAAATCTGGATCCGAGTTTTCCCAGATAAACCAATTACTGAAAAACCATTAGAAGTCCGTATGGGTAAAGGTAAAGGTAACGTTGAGTACTGGGTAGCCTTAATCCAACCGGGTAAAGTACTTTATGAAATGGATGGTGTGTCTGAAGAGATCGCAAGACAAGCATTTGCATTAGCAGCTGCTAAATTGCCAATCAAGACTACCTTCGTAACTAAGACGGTGATGTAATGAAAGCTCAAGATTTACGTACAAAAAGTGTTGAAGAGCTGAATGATGAATTAGTGAACCTTTTAGGTGAACAATTCAAATTGCGTATGCAAACAGCCACCGGTCAGCTTCAACAAACCCATCAGGCTAAACAAGTGCGTCGTGATATCGCACGCGTTAAAACCATTTTAACTGAGAAGGCGGGTGAGTAATGACTGATAAAATTCGTAGCGTACAAGGTAAAGTTGTTAGCGACAAAATGGAAAAATCTTTCGTTGTTGCTATTGAACGTAAGGTAAAACACCCTTTATATGGTAAATTTATCCGTCGTACAACTAAATTACACGTACACGATGAGAACAATGAAGCCAAAGTTGGTGATACCGTAGAGATTCGCGAATGTCGCCCTCTATCAAAAACCAAATCTTGGACTTTAGTTCGTGTTGTTGAGAAAGCAGTTATTGCTTAATTAACAAATTAAAAATAAAAGCCAATGGTTTATATCGTTGGCTTTTTTCTTTCCAAAGTTTGCTAAAAAGCCATAAAAATTTGACCGCACTTTAAGCACCCTGATTTAAGCATAAAATTTTGATTGCGTTTCTTGCTTAATTTTGGTAAACTCTGCCACCTATCTGCCATATACCTTTCTAAGGTATGGATAGGTTCGTCCCGAAAGGGTGTATTATTAACTTAACGGAGCATAAAATATGATCCAAGAACAGACTATGCTGGATGTTGCCGATAACTCTGGTGCTCGCAGCGTAATGTGTATCAAGGTTCTAGGTGGATCGCACCGTCGTTATGCTGCTATTGGTGACATCATCAAAGTTACTGTGAAAGAAGCAATTCCACGCGGTAAAGTTAAAAAAGGTGATGTATTAAAAGCAGTTGTTGTGCGCACCAAGAAGGGTGTTCGTCGCCCAGACGGATCAGTCATTCGCTTCGATGGTAACGCTTGTGTAATTTTAAACAATAACACAGAGCAACCAATCGGTACTCGTATTTTTGGACCGGTGACTCGTGAACTTCGTTCTGAGAAATTCATGAAGATCATTTCTTTGGCACCAGAAGTACTGTAAGGAGAAGTGAGAAATGGCTGCAAAAATTCGTCAAAACGATGAAATAATCGTACTTGCCGGTAAAGACAAAGGCAAGCGTGGCAAGGTAACTAAAGTGTTACCAAACGGTAAAGTGTTTGTTGAAGGTATCAACATTATCACTAAACATGAAAAACCAGTTCCTGCTTTAGGACAAGCTGGTGGTTTAGTGAAAAAAGAAGCGGCTATCGATGCTTCTAACGTTGCGATTTTCAATCCAAAAACAAACAAAGCTGACCGTGTAGGTTTTAGATTCGAAGACGGCAAGAAAGTACGTTTCTTCAAATCTAACAATGAAATTATCTAACAAACTGGAGTAATGCGATGGCGAAACTGCATGATTACTACAGAGATCAAGTAGTAAACGAGTTAAAAAATAAATTCGGCTACAAATCTGTCATGCAAGTCCCACGAATCGAAAAGATTACCCTGAATATGGGTGTGGGTGAAGCATTGACCGATAAGAAATTGCTAGACAACGCAGTAGCGGACTTAGCAGCAATTAGCGGTCAAAAACCTTTAGTAACTAAAGCTCGTAAATCTGTTGCTGGCTTTAAAATCCGTCAGGGATATCCAATCGGTTGTAAAGTAACACTACGCGGTGAGCGTATGTGGGAGTTCTTTGAACGTTTAATTACAATTGCTGTTCCACGTATTCGTGATTTCCGCGGTTTAAGTGCGAAATCATTTGATGGTCGTGGTAACTACAGCATGGGTGTGCGTGAACAAATCATCTTCCCTGAAATCGATTACGATAAAGTAGATCGTGTACGTGGTTTAGATATCACTATCACAACTACTGCTAAGAATGATGAAGAAGGTCAAGCACTACTTGCTGCCTTTAATTTCCCATTCCGTAAATAAGGCAGGTTATAATGGCAAAACAATCAATGAAAGCACGCGATGTAAAACGCGTTAAATTGGCTGAAAAATTCTTCGCTAAACGTGCAGAATTAAAGAAAATCATTTCTGATGTCAATGCCTCTGACGAAGATCGTTGGAATGCAGTGTTAAAGTTACAAACTTTACCACGTGATTCTAGCCCTAGTCGTCAACGTAACCGTTGCCGCCAAACTGGACGTCCTCACGGCGTTTTACGTAAGTTTGGTTTAAGCCGTATTAAGGTTCGTGAAGCTGCTATGCGCGGTGAGATCCCAGGCCTTAAAAAAGCGAGCTGGTAATATACCACTTTATTTTGGAATCGGAGAAAAAGTACAATGAGTATGCAAGATCCAATCGCAGATATGTTGACTCGTATTCGTAACGGTCAAGCTGCGAACAAAGTTGCAATCAATATGCCTTCTTCCAAGCTAAAAGTGGCAATTGCCAACGTATTAGCTGCT
Source organism: Haemophilus parainfluenzae (assembly GCA_018381425.1). Classification (GTDB taxonomy): domain Bacteria; phylum Pseudomonadota; class Gammaproteobacteria; order Enterobacterales; family Pasteurellaceae; genus Haemophilus_D; species Haemophilus_D parainfluenzae_O. Next base: position 11,977 of record JAGZRY010000008.1, on the reverse strand, counting down.
GAAGGGTATATCGAAAGCGTTAAAGTTTTAGAAGGTGCAAAACCTGAATTGGAAATTACTTTAAAATATTTCCAAGGCAAACCGGTTGTAGAAAGCATTCAACGTGTAAGCCGTCCTGGTCTTCGTATTTACAAACGTAAAGACGAATTACCAAAAGTTATGGGTGGTTTAGGTGTTGCTGTAATTTCTACATCTAAAGGTGTTATGACTGACCGTGCAGCTCGTCAAGCGGGCTTAGGCGGTGAGATCATCTGTTACGTAGCTTAATAGAGGGGTAGGAAAATGTCTCGTGTTGCAAAGGCACCTGTTAATATTCCTGCCGGCGTTGAAGTTAAACTCGACGGTCAGCTATTAACAGTAAAAGGTAAAAATGGCGAGTTATCTCGCACAATTCATCACTCAGTTGAAGTTAAACAAGATAATGGTCAATTTACTTTCACTCCACGTGAAGGTTTTGTTGAAGCGAATGCTCAATCGGGTACAGCTCGTGCATTAGTTAATGCAATGGTTATCGGTGTTACTGAAGGCTTCACTAAGAAATTACAACTAGTGGGTGTTGGTTACAGAGCTCAAATTAAAGGCAACGCAGTTGCATTAAGTTTAGGTTTCTCTCACCCTGTGGAGCACACTTTACCAGCAGGTATTACTGCAGAATGCCCTTCACAAACAGAAATCGTTTTAAAAGGTGCAGACAAGCAGTTAATTGGTCAAGTTGCAGCAGATATTCGCGCTTATCGCCGTCCTGAACCTTATAAAGGTAAAGGTGTACGTTACTCTGATGAAGTAGTACGTATGAAAGAGGCTAAGAAGAAATAATTAAGGTAACACTATGGATAAGAAATCAGCTCGTATCCGTCGTGCAGCTCGTGCACGTCATATGATGAGAGAGCAAGGTGTAACTCGTCTAGTTATTCACCGTACTCCGCGTCATATCTACGCACAAGTTATTGCACCAAACGGTTCAGAAGTGCTTGCCGCTGCTTCAACTGTTGAAAAAGCAATTCGTGAGCAAGTTAAATATACCGGTAATAAAGATGCCGCAGCAGTAGTAGGTAAACTTGTTGCTGAGCGCGCATTAGCAAAAGGCGTTAAAGACGTTGCTTTTGACCGTTCCGGTTTTAAATATCATGGTCGTGTCCAAACTTTAGCGGACGCTGCACGTGAAGCTGGTCTACAGTTCTAATGAGGTAAATTGAGATGTCAAACATCGAAAAACAAGCTGGTGAACTGCAAGAGAAGCTAATCGCAGTAAACCGTGTATCAAAAACTGTAAAAGGTGGTCGTATTATGAGCTTTACTGCTTTAACAGTAGTAGGCGATGGTAATGGTCGCGTAGGTTTTGGTTATGGTAAAGCTCGTGAAGTTCCGGCAGCGATCCAAAAAGCGATGGAAAAAGCACGTCGCAATATGATTAATGTCGCTTTAAATGAAGGTACATTACAACACCCAGTTAAAGGTGTTCACACTGGTTCTCGCGTATTTATGCAACCAGCTAGCGAAGGTACAGGTATCATCGCAGGTGGTGCAATGCGTTCAGTGTTAGAAGTTGCTGGTGTACGTAATGTTCTTTCTAAAGCGTATGGTTCAACCAACCCAATCAACGTTGTTCGTGCAACTATTGATGCATTAGCAAATATGAAATCACCAGAAATGGTTGCTGCTAAACGCGGCAAAACCGTTGATGAAATTTTGGGGTAATTGATAATGGCTAAAACTATTAAAGTAACTCAAGTTCGTAGCTCAATTGCTCGTTTACCGAAGCACAAAGCTACCTTGCGTGGTCTTGGTCTTCGCCATATGCACCATACTGTTGAGTTAATCGATACTCCGGCAGTACGTGGTATGATTAACCAAGTTTCATACATGGTTAAAGTGGAGGAGTAAGAGAATGCGTTTAAATACTCTATCTCCGACTGAAGGTGCTAAGCACAGTGCAAAACGCCTTGGTCGTGGTATTGGTTCAGGTTTAGGAAAAACTGGTGGTCGTGGTCATAAAGGTCAAAAATCTCGTACTGGCGGCGGTGTTCGTCGTGGTTTCGAGGGTGGTCAAATGCCATTATACCGTCGTTTACCAAAATTTGGTTTCACTTCAATGAAATCAGCTGTAACTGCTGAAGTTCGTTTAAACGAATTAACAAAAGTTGAAGGAAATGTTGTCACTTTAGAAGCATTAAAAGCTGCAAACATTTTAACTAAAGATATTCAATTCGCTAAAGTTATCTTAGCTGGTGAAGTGAAATCTGCAGTTACTGTACGTGGTTTACGTGTAACTAAAGGTGCAAAAGCAGCGATCGAAGCTGCTGGCGGTTCAGTTGAGGAATAATTAGCAAATGGCTAAACAACCAGGTTATCAAAGCAGAAGTACTAATAGTGGTACTGGTGAACTAAAAAGCAGATTGCTTTTTGTATTAGGTGCACTTATCGTTTATCGTATTGGTTCTTTTATTCCGCTTCCTGGTATTGATGCCGCCGTGCTAGCTCAATTAGTTGAACAACAAAAAGGCACCATCATTGATATGTTAAACATGTTCTCTGGTGGTGCATTGAGCCGAGCATCAATTTTAGCATTAGGTATTATGCCGTATATCTCGGCATCTATCGTGATGCAATTGCTTGCTACGGTTTCACCTGCTTTAGCAGAATTGAAAAAAGAAGGCGCAGCAGGACAAAGAAAAATCACCAAGTATACTCGTTATGCAACGGTGGTTTTTGCTACTATCCAAGCTATCGCAATTTCTACCGGTTTACCGAATATGTTGCCACAGTTAGTGCCAAATATCGGTTTTACTTTTTACTTCACTGCAGTAGTGAGTCTTGTGACTGGAACCATGTTCTTAATGTGGTTAGGTGAGCAAATTACTGAAAGAGGTATTGGTAACGGTATCTCAATTCTTGTTTTTGGTGGTATTGTTGCAGGATTGCCACATGCAATCATCGAAACAGTTGAGCAAGCTCGTCAAGGACAAATGCATCCTTTAGTTCTTCTACTAATCGCTGCTATTGTTTTTGCAGTAACTTATTTTGTTGTCTTCGTAGAACGTGGACAACGTAGAATTCGTGTTGAATATGCTAAGCGTCAACAAGGACGTCAAATTTTAGGTGGTCATTCAACTCACTTACCATTAAAAGTTAATATGGCAAACGTAATGCCAGCAATTTTTGCTTCAAGCATTATTTTATTCCCTGCGACATTGACGCAATGGTTTGGTCAGAATGATAAGTTTGAGTGGTTAAATGACTTATCAATGTTGTTGAATCCTGGACAACCTTTATATCTTCTTGTTTATGCGGTAGCGATTATTTTCTTCAGTTTCTTCTATACTGCAATGCAATATAATCCACGTGATACAGCAGATAATCTAAAAAAATCTGGTGCATTTATCCCAGGAATTAGACCAGGTGAACAAACATCTCGTTACATTGATAAAGTAATGACTCGCTTAACATTAATTGGCGGTCTTTATGTAACGTTCGTATGTTTAGTCCCTTACATTATGACATCAGCATGGGATGTTAAATTCTACTTCGGTGGTACTTCCTTATTAATCGTTGTTGTTGTAATTATGGATTTTATCGTGCAAGTTCAGAGTCACTTAATGTCGTCTCAATATGAATCTGCGTTAAAAAAAGCAAACCTTAAAGGTTTTGGACAGTAATTGTTCATTTAAGTAAAAAGGATAAGCAATGAAAGTTCGTGCTTCCGTTAAGAAGATGTGCCGTAACTGTAAAATTGTTAAACGTGAAGGTGTTGTTCGCGTACTATGCAGCGACCCTAAACATAAACAACGTCAAGGTTAATTAACATTTCTTCTTGCAAAGAACCGGTTGAGTAGTTATACTACTCAACTCATTTATGTCCTTGGTATTCTGTTTGAGTATCCTGAAAACGGGCTTTTCAAGATCAGAATACCAAATTAGTTAAAATAATAGGAGTGCATAGTGGCCCGTATTGCAGGCATTAACATTCCTGATCACAAACACGCTGTAATCGCTTTAACTGCAATTTACGGTATCGGTAAAACTCGTTCTAAGAGCATTTGTGCTGCAGCGGGTATTGCTGAAGATGTTAAGATCAGCGAATTGTCTGAAGAGCAGATTGACAAACTGCGTGACGAAGTTGGTAAATTTACCGTTGAAGGTGACTTACGTCGTGAAGTAACACTAAACATCAAACGTCTTTTAGACTTAGGTTGTTACCGTGGTTTACGTCATCGTCGTAGTTTACCGGTACGTGGTCAACGTACTAAAACTAATGCGCGTACCCGTAAGGGTCCACGTAAGCCGATCAAAAAATAGTCGGGGTAAATAAAGAATGGCTAAAACACCAGTTCGTGCACGTAAACGTGTAAAAAAACAAGTTGTAGATGGCGTAGCACACATTCACGCATCTTTCAATAACACAATCGTTACCATTACTGACCGTCAAGGTAATGCTTTAGCTTGGGCTACAGCAGGTGGTTCAGGTTTCCGTGGTTCTCGTAAATCTACCCCGTTCGCTGCACAAGTTGCTGCAGAACGTTGTGCTGAAATCGTTAAAGAATTCGGCTTAAAGAACTTGGAAGTTATGGTTAAAGGTCCGGGTCCGGGTCGTGAATCAACAATCCGTGCATTAAATGCAGCGGGTTTCCGTATCACGAACATCACTGATGTGACTCCGATCCCTCATAACGGTTGTCGTCCACCGAAAAAACGTCGTGTTTAATGGCGTAATAGGATAGTTGGAGAAAGAAAATGGCAAGATATTTGGGCCCTAAACTCAAGCTCAGCCGTCGTGAAGGCACTGATTTATTCCTTAAATCAGGTGTGCGTGCGATTGATTCAAAATGTAAAATTGATACAGCACCAGGTCAACACGGTGCTCGTAAACCGCGTTTGTCTGACTATGGTAGTCAATTACGTGAAAAACAAAAAGTTCGTCGTATCTATGGTATTTTAGAACGTCAATTCCGTAACTACTATAAAGAAGCAAACCGTTTAAAAGGTAATACTGGTGAAAACTTACTAGTATTATTAGAAGGTAGATTGGATAACGTTGTTTATCGCATGGGATTTGCTGCAACTCGCGCAGAAGCTCGTCAATTAGTGAGCCACAAAGCGATTGTCGTAAATGGTCGTGTTGTAAATATCCCATCTTTCCAAGTTTCTGTAAATGATGTCGTTGCTGTTCGTGAGAAATCTAAAAAACAAGCACGTATTAAAGCATCGTTAGAATTAGCAGAACAAAGAGAAAAACCAACTTGGTTAGAAGTTGATTCTGCGAAAATGGAAGGTGTGTTCAAACGTGTTCCTGAACGTTCTGATTTATCAGCAGACATTAACGAACATCTGATCGTTGAGCTTTACTCTAAATAATAGTTAAGCTTAAAAGCAAAGAGAGGATAAAATGCAGGGTTCTGTTACAGAATTTTTAAAACCACGCTTAGTAGATATCGAGCAAATTAGCTCTACTCATGCTAAGGTGATCTTAGAACCGTTAGAGCGTGGCTTTGGTCATACTCTAGGGAATGCATTACGTCGTATCCTTCTGTCTTCAATGCCAGGTTGTGCTGTAACTGAAGTAGAAATTGATGGCGTACTGCATGAATATAGTAGTAAAGAAGGTGTTCAGGAAGATATTCTTGAAGTTCTTTTAAACCTTAAAGGTCTAGCGGTTAAAGTACAGAATAAAGATGATGTTATTCTGACATTAAATAAATCTGGAATTGGCCCTGTTGTTGCAGCTGATATCACCCATGATGGTGATGTTGAGATTGTTAATCCATCACATGTAATCTGTCACTTAACAGACGAAAATGCATCTATTAATATGCGTATTCGTGTTCAACGTGGTAGAGGTTATGTACCAGCATCTGCTCGTACTCATTCACAAAATGAAGATCGTCCAATTGGTCGTTTATTAGTGGATGCTTGTTATAGCCCGGTTGACCGTATTGCTTACAATGTTGAAGCAGCACGTGTTGAACAACGTACTGACTTAGATAAACTAGTTATTGAGTTAGAAACTAACGGGACTATTGATCCGGAAGAAGCAATTCGTCGTGCAGCAACAATTTTAGCAGAGCAACTCGATGCATTCGTTGATTTGCGTGATGTTCGTCAACCTGAAGTCAAGGAAGAAAAACCGGAATTCGATCCGATTTTATTACGTCCTGTTGATGACTTAGAGTTGACAGTTCGTTCTGCTAACTGTTTGAAAGCAGAAACAATTCACTATATCGGTGACTTAGTACAACGTACAGAAGTTGAGTTATTAAAAACGCCTAATCTTGGTAAGAAATCTCTTACTGAAATTAAAGACGTTCTCGCTTCACGTGGCTTGTCACTTGGTATGCGCCTTGAGAATTGGCCACCAGCAAGTATTGCTGAAGACTAGTTTGGTCATAGGTTAAGATTTTTCTGAGAAGGATAAGATCATGCGCCATCGTAAGAGTGGTCGTCAACTAAACCGTAATAGCAGCCATCGCCAAGCGATGTTCCGTAACTTAGCAAGTGCTTTAGTTAGTCATGAAATCATCAAGACTACTTTACCAAAAGCTAAAGAATTACGTCGTGTAGTTGAACCGTTAATTACATTAGCAAAAGAAGATAGCGTTGCAAACCGTCGTTTAGCATTCGCTCGTACTCGTAACATCGAAACTGTTGCGAAATTATTCAATGAATTAGGTCCACGTTTTGCTCAACGTGCAGGTGGTTACACCCGTATCTTAAAATGTGGTTTCCGTGCAGGTGACAACGCTCCAATGGCATACATTGAGTTAGTTGATCGTCCAGAAGTTGCAGAAGCAGCAGCGGAATAATAATTTGTTATAAAATAAAAAGGCTCACTGATGTGAGCCTTTTTTATATCTTGTTTTCCTAAAATTCAGCTTCAGCTCTGAATGTCATTTTTTCACCTGTAATAGGGTGAGCAATCATAAGTTCTTCTGCATGTAAGCATAAGCGAGGTGACATCGATTTAGCTTGTGGGTGAGAATAAAACTTGTCCCCTAAAATGGGATGTCCAAGCGCAAGCGTATGTAAACGAAGTTGATGCGAACGTCCTGTGATTGGTGTCAGTTTCACTCGAGTACAGTTAGTTGGTAACCGTTCTAAAACTTCATAAAAAGTGACCGCTCTTTTGCCAAATACAAAATCAATGCGTTGACGAGGGCGATTTTCCCAATCACAAATCATAGGAAGATTAATTTCCCCACTATCTTGTTCTAAGTGTCCCCATACTAAAGCTTGATAATATTTCTTTGGCTCACGTTCACGGAATTGACGTTTCAACTCTTTATCTGCCGCTTTACTTAATGCAAATAGAATAATCCCACTTGTGGCCATATCTAAACGGTGTGCAGGTTCACAAAATCCAAATTTCTCTTTTACCCGGCTCATCGCACTATCGTAGTATTCAGGTTGATTGCCAGGAACTGAAAGTAAACCGCTTGGTTTATTTACCACGCAGATATGATTATCTTGATAGATAATATCTAAATACGGTTCTAAAGAGGGATGGTATTCAATAAGTGCCATATTATTCCTTATTTGTCACTATTACCCGAAGGCTATCTAATCGCCAACTTGCTTTACTTAACTCTTTCAGAGAAAGCACGCGTTGTTTTTCTAATACATCAATTTCCGCTTGGCGAATATTTTTATTTACTGCTTTCAAGGCTATAAGTCGATTGAGCTCAGTGCTCAATGTTTGATCTGCTAATTTACTGGCTTCTCGAATTTGAGTTTGTGCGATTTCAGTTATTTTGTGATCGCCTAGTTTAATTAATTGCTCAATATTTGAACGAACCATTTTGACCATTTTATTCGCAATGTTTTTACCTAGGGGCTTAAGTTTATTTTGCAATGAGTCAAAATTAACTTGTCCGGAGAGATCGTTTCCTTTGCTATCCAGCAATAAGCGAACAGGTGTAGGCGGAAGAAAACGATTCAGTTGCAAACCTTTTGGTGATTGGCTTTCAATCATATAGATCAATTCAACCAGCAGCGTGCCAGCAGGCAGCTGTTTATTGACTAATAATGCCATTGCTGCTTTGCCAATGTCACCAGAAGCGATTAAATCAATGCCTTGACGTATCATTGGATGATCCCAGGTAAGAAATTCTAATTCCTCACGAGCAAGGGCAAGTTGTCGGTCAAAAGTTATTGTGATACCTTCTTCTTTTAGTCCTGGAAAATTAGGAACAAGCATGGTGCCCGTTGGCGTGATGACAATGCTGTTTTCACCTAAATCATCTTGTTCTACACCAATAATATCAAATAAATTCAGTGTAAAATCGACTAATTGTGGGGAATTATCTGTTTGAGCAATTTCTGCCGCAAGTCGTTGTGCCTTTTCTCCACCATTAGAATTTAATTCTAACAAACGATCGCGTCCTTTCTCTAAGGCTAAGCGCAATGCTTTTGCTTGTTTTTGCGTTTGGAGAATAAGTTGCTCAAAATTCTCTTTGTTTTCTGACCGCACTTTTAATAAAGCTTCATATTGTTCAAACAATGCCATGCCAATAGGACACGTTTGTTCAAAGGCATTTAAACCTTCATGATACCAACGTGCTAAATCTTGCTGCGTAGAGTTTGCGAGGCAAGGTACATAAATTTTTACATCTCGTGTTTGTCCAATACGATCTAAACGGCCAATACATTGCTCAAGTAAATCAGGATTCTCTGGTAAATCGAAGAGTACAAGATGACAAGCAAATTGGAAATTTCTGCCTTCAGAACCAATGCTAGAACTCAGTAAAACTTGTGCACCATTATCGGTATCGGCAAAATAAGCCGCCGCGCGATCTCGTTCAATAATCGACATTTTTTCATGGAAAACGGCACTGCGAATGGCTTCTTTTTCTCGTAAAATTTGCTCAAGTTGAATTGCCGTTTGTGCTGTTTTACAAATGACTAAGATTTTTTCATTTCGGTGTGATTTTAGAAAATCAATTAACCAATGAATTTTTTCATCTACTTCAGCCGCATCAATCGTTATTTGATGGTAAACCCGGTGCGGGAAACCTTTCACCCCTTGGCGTGTATTGCGAAATAAAATTCGGCTTGTGCCATGTCTGTCGATGAGATTTTGAATAAGCTCTTGTCGTGCAGCTTGCTTTTCCTCATCATTATGGCAGGCTAAAGCTTTGAATAATGGTTCAATATCCCGCTCATTGAGTAAATCAGAAATGTGATTTTTTTCGACCGCATTTAGCGGCTTCTCTGAAAGCAGTGATTGCACCGCATCGGCCACAGGTTGATAATTTTCCTGTTCTTTTAAGAAGGCTTGGTAATCATAAAAACGCTCAGGATCAAGCAAGCGCAAGCGTGCAAAATGGCTTTCCAAACCTAGTTGTTCAGGCGTTGCAGTGAGTAATAAAACAGACGGAATAGCGTTAGCTAATTGTTCCACCAATAAATAAGCGGTACTTGGTGCATTTTCAGACCAAGCCAAATGATGCGCTTCATCGACAATTAAACAGTCAAATTCAGCTTCAATGGCTTGTTGTACGCGATGAGGATGTGCTTTCAACCAATCTAATGCACAGATAATTAAGCTTTCCGTGCTAAATGGATTGATGGCTTGTTCGGCAAAATCTTCACAACGTTCTTCATCAAATAATGAAAAATGTAAATTAAAACGACGAAGCATTTCGACAAGCCATTGATGTTGCAAGGTTTCCGGTACAATAATTAACACACGTTGTACTTTTTCAGCAAAAAGCTGGTTTTGCAAAATCATGCCCGCTTCAATGGTTTTACCTAACCCTACTTCATCCGCTAAGAGCACGCGAGGATTGATACGATTTCCTACCTCTTGCGCAATATGAAGTTGATGAGGAATTAATCCCGCTCGATTGCCTCGTAAGCCACGCAAAGGCGATTGAAATTGAGCTTGTTGATGCAGAAGTGTTTGATAGCGCAATGCAAAATGTTCACTACGATCAATCTGTGATGAAAAGAGGCGATCTTTCGCTTGGCTAAAAGATATTATCGGAGAAAGTTCTTTTTCATTGACGATAACATCTTCGCCTTGTGCATTTTTGACTAAATAAAATAAGAGACCATTCATTTCTTGAATATCAAGGACTTCACCCTGCCAACCTGCTTGGTGATGAAGTTGTTCCCCTTTATTCAATGCAATTCGGGTTAATGGCGCTTGCGCCACCGCGTAAATTCGGGTTTCATCCGTGGCAGGAAAGTGAAGGGTAACCGAGCGGAAATCTAAGGCGGTAATCATCCCTAATCCGAGGTTATTTTCGGTTTCACTAATCCAACGTTGACCGATTGCAAATGACATCATCTTCCTCTTAATGAATCTCTTAAAATGGGGCGATATTGTAGTCTGATTATAAGGGAAAGCAAGGCGCAGGCGAGTAAAAGCATGAAAAATAAAGTGTGATTTTTCTCACAATAATTAAATTAAATGTCACCTAAGCTTTACTTTAAAAAAGTGCGGTGTAAAAATGACGTACTTTTTCATAAAACAGGAGTGTTCCATGAATTGGACAGAACGACTTAAAGAAGAATTTTTATCAGGCTGGAAACCGTTTGAAGTGGCATGGGTAGTTATTTTCCTTGCTGCTCAAATTATTGCTTATGTTCTTGCACCGGATAGTCCATTAGGCATGATTTCGGGCATTGCAGGTATTCTCTGTGTCGTATTGGTGAGTAAAGGTAAAATTAGTAACTATTTCTTTGGGCTTATTTTTGCTTACACCTATTTTTATGTCGCCTGGGGAAACAATTTCCTTGGTGAAATGAATACGGTGCTCTATGTGTATATCCCATCACAATTTATCGGCTATTTTATGTGGAAACAACACATGCAAAATGATAATGGCGGTGAAAGTGTAATTGCAAAAGCTTTGACGCCAAAAGGTTGGGCAATTTTACTCGTGAGTGTTGGGGTTGGTACTTTTTGCTTTGTGCAAGCCTTAAAAGCGGCAGGCGGGAGTTCTACAGGATTAGATGGTTTAACCACGATTATCACCGTAGCGGCACAATTATTGATGATTTTGCGTTATCGTGAGCAATGGTTATTATGGATTGTCTTAAATGTGCTTTCCATTTTGCTTTGGGCAGAACAGCCAGCAATGTACTTAATGTATAGTGCTTACTTACTCAACTCATTATATGGTTATTACAACTGGACGAAGCTCGTCAAAGCAGAAAATCACTAATCACATCAATTAAAAAGGGCATAGTAATATGCCCTTACATTTTTAAATAAAATGCCTTCGTCAATGCAATAAATTCCTCTGTGTACTGATTGTTTTCGTCATAAATTACCAAGCTATCTTTTACCTGTGGTAAATGCTCTCGGCTAAACGTGAGTAACATCCGTTGTGGATCTTTTCCTATTTTTGTAATGACATCAGTCTGCTTAATGCAATAAAGTGCGGTTGAATTTATCAATGTTTTCCCCGCCTCATAAGGCAAGACAAAACTGATTTTTCCTTTTTCGGATAAACAACTCATCGCCCAATTTAACCAATCTAAATGACTTTGTTGAACATAACGGGCAAGTGCTCGTTCGTCATTTTTACATTCAACGCCTTGTGCAAAATAAGGCGGATTAGCCACAATTAAATCAAATTGATGCGCTGTTTGTTGGCAATAAGTTTGCACGTCTTGGCGTGTTAAATGAAGACGATTATGCCATGGCGAGGTCTGGAAGTTTTCTTGTGCTTGTTGTGCTGCAAAGGGATCAAGTTCAACGGCTTCAATTTGGCAATGCTCATGACTTAGTTGGGCAAGCATTAATGCAACCAAGCCTGTGCCAGTCCCCATATCAAGAATACGCTGACAATCAGACACATCCGCCCATGCACCCAGTAAAATGCCGTCAGTGCCGACTTTCATTGCACAATGTTGTTGATTAATATGGAATTGTTTAAAGGTAAAGCTGCTCATAAAATCTTGCGGAAAATGACCGCACTTTCAGGTATAATCAGCCCCAATTTTAACAAATTAACGCAAAATAATGAATTTATCC